>DATJCV010000437.1:0-2898 GCA_035497775.1 Burkholderiaceae bacterium
CTCAAAGATCGGCTCGACCTGCAGCGCCAGGTCGTCCGGCATCGCCTTGCGCTGCGCCTTGTAGTCGGCGTACAGGTCATCGCGGAAGGTCTTGCCTTTTGCGTCGAAGATGCAGGCCATGTATGCTGCCGCGTAGTCCTGCCGCAGGCGGCGCAGCATCGCGATAATGCCGTACATGGCACCGGTCGGCGCGCCGTCGGGACTACGCAGATCGGGCAGCGCATGAAAGGCCCGATACAGGTAACTGGAACCATCAACGAGCAACAGGGTTTTTTGCATATGGAAATCAACGGAAAGAATGTGCCGCGATTGCGGCAGGTGGTCGACCTCGAACGCGCCACCGCGAAGAAGGCCCATGAGTCGTGGAATATGTTCACGATTATGGCAGAGTTTATCGACTCGACCGAGCGTCTGTCCGAGCTGCGGCCGGCGGTTTCGATCTTCGGTTCCGCCCGCACCAGGCCGGACGATCCGTATTACGCGCTCGCCATCGATATCGCGCGCCGCATGTCGGATGCCGGCTTCGCCGTGATCTCCGGCGGCGGCCCCGGCATCATGGGCGCGGCCAACAAGGGCGCGTTCGAAGGCAGCTCGCCGTCGGTCGGCTTGAACATCGAACTGCCGCGCGAACAGGTCAGCAACCCCTGGCAGGACATCTCGATTTCATTTCGCCATTTTTTCGCGCGCAAGGTCGCTTTCGTCAAGCATGCGGATGCCTACATCGTGCTGCCGGGCGGCTTCGGCACGCTGGATGAACTGACCGAGGTGCTGACGCTGATGCAGACCGGCAAATCGCGCCGCATTCCGGTGATCCTGGTCGGCACCGCGTACTGGGCTGGGCTGGTGCAGTGGCTGCAGCAGCAGATGGTCGGCAACGGCATGATCGACCAGCAGGACATGGAACTGTTCAAGGTGATCGACGAGCCGGTCAACATCCTGAACGCGATCGTCGATTTCTATCAGGAACCGTCGCTGCTGACGCCCGAAGACGGCCGTCACACCGGCGCCTTTCTTTGATTTCGATGGCAGCGCAGGGCGGCCAGTTTGCTACAATGACCATTCTCCCATCTCAGTTTTTTTCAGGCGACCCACGACCATGACGTACACCTTGCACACCCTCCGCTTCTGGCCCATCGTCATCGTGTGCATGGCCGCCTATGCCGTGCCGCAACTGGCCAGCGCCCAGCAAGCAGCCAACCCGGCGCCACCGCCGCCGCAAACGCAGCCGTTGAACGAAGGCGAAGCGCCGTCCGTCACGATTCGCAAACCGGGCTTGGAGGAGCAGCCGATCACGCAAAAAAAACAACAGGGCAAGGTAACCGAGGTCAGGGTGCAAAGCGGCGGCAGCACTTACTATCTAAAGCCGAATGAACAGTCCGACAGCACCCTGCCGGGCGACGTCGAAAGCAAGTCGATGCGCGGCTCGCAGTGGCAAGTACTGGAATTCGACATGAAGCCGCAAAAAGACCAGAAACAGGTGGACCAGGTGCCGGATGCGCCGCAGCCAGCCGCCAAATGATGTACGCGTGACTCCGGCGCGGAGTCACTGTCGCCCCTTGCGGATGCCCATTTTTTTTCTTTTTTCCCATGGCAGTATTTACTCCGGTCAGCCTGGCCGACCTCAGTGACTGGATCACCCAGTTCCCTCTCGGAAAAGCGCTCGACATCCGCGGCATCGCCTCCGGCATCGAAAACAGCAACTTCTTCATCACCACCGAGCGCGGCGACTATGTCCTGACCATTTTCGAAAAGCTCAGCTTCCAGCAATTGCCGTTTTACCTGGAACTGATGCGGCACCTGGCCGCGCGCGACGTGCTGGTGCCGGCGCCGGTCGCCAATCACCGGGGCGAAATCCTCAATACGCTGCACGGCAAGCCGGCGGCGATTGTCAGCAAGCTGGAAGGCCATTGGGTGAGCGAACCGGAACCCGCCCATTGCGCCGCAGTCGGCGCGATGCTGGCCAGGATGCACCTGGCGGCACAGGATTTTCCGCTCCATCAACCGAATTTGCGCGGCCTGGCCTGGTGGCACGAAACGCTGCCGGCGGTGCTGCCTTACCTGACCGAAGAGCGGCAAAAGCTCTTGCGTGCGGAAATCCATTACCAGGAGGCGTTCGCCGCCACCAGTCTCTACCATGCGCTGCCGAACGGACCGGTGCATGCCGACCTGTTCCGCAACAACGTGATGTTCGACGGCGCGCGCCTGACCGGCTTCTTCGATTTCTATTTCGCCGGCTGCGACACCTGGCTGTTCGACCTCGCGGTCACCGTCAACGACTGGTGCATCGATCAGGACAGCGGCGCGCTCGATGCTCCGCGGCTGCAGGCCATGCTGGCCGCCTACCATGCAGTGCGGCCATTTACCGCCGCAGAACAGGAAGCCTGGCAGCCGATGCTGCGCGCCGGCGCGCTGCGCTTCTGGCTGTCGCGGCTATACGATTTTTATTTGCCGCGCGACGCCGAGATGCTGACGCCACACGACCCCGGCCACTTCGAGCGTATCCTACGGCAGCGCGTGGCGCGCCCGGCGCCGCCGCTTTACTGATCATCAAGCATGGAAAAATTACCCGCAAAATCCGGCTGGCTTTGGGTCAAGGAAGGCTTTGCGCTATTTCGCAAACAGCCGGCCGAGATGTCGACGCTGTTCATGGCCTACATGTTCCTGATGCTGGTGGTCGGCCTGGTGCCGCTGCTGGGACAGGTGCTGCCGCTGTTCCTGGTGCCGATCTTTTCCATCGGCTTCCTGCAGGCCTGCGCCAACGTCGAACGCGGCCAGCGGGTGTTTCCGAATCTGCTCCTGACCGGCTGTCGCTCGCCGGCCAGAAACCGCTTGCTACAACTGGGCGTGCTGTATCTGCTGGCGGCAATCCTGGCGATCGCCCTCTCCAGCATCATCGAC
>DATJCV010000438.1:0-2180 GCA_035497775.1 Burkholderiaceae bacterium
GCGTGCCGTCCGGCATCGCATGGAGCCGTTTGAGCATGTCCGAGCCGGCCTTGGAGTGCGACAGCAAGGTCTTGTCACGCAAGGCGGCCGCGGCGATCTTCAGGTCGCCGCCCGACATGTCCTCAAGGTAGAGGCTGACCAGATTCACCATGCGGTGCAGCGCGAGTTCGAGTTCGGGACGCAGATATGCGGTGCCGAAAAAATTGGCGATCTGCACGATGCCTTTGGAAAAATCAGTCTGGATGCCGAGCAGTCGCTCAGGCGTGATCAGCCCCTGCTGAACGCCGTAACGCAGGGCCTTGTCGAAAAACGGCCGACTGTCGAAAGTCGCAAGTGCGGTTGCCATGCGTGCGGTCCTTAAATTGCGGACTCTTCCTCGTCACCCGCCGCGTGTCCGGCGTCCGGAAGTTCGGGTGCAAAAGCCGCATCGAACATCTCCAGCATCTTCTGCGTACGGTCACGCAGGATGATCATCATTTCCTCGAAGGCATCGGGCACCTCGTAGCGCAGCACCCAGGCGGTTTCCATCCAGTCGCCGTCGGCCACCTCCGAACGGGATAGCAGCGGGCGGGTGTCTTCGATGAAGTTGCCGAACGCCAGGCCATGATCGATTTCCTCGATTTTTTCCATCAGCCAGGTGTTGTGGGTTTTGACATCGGCATCAGGATCGATTTGCGGGGTGAAACTGCCGTGTGTGGCGAAACAAAACACGTCGTCGTAATGGTCGGCAAAATAGTCGGCCAGCGTGTCACTGCCGCCCTCGATGTCGGCCATGGCCTCGAGGTATTCGTGGGTGGTGTCGGCGTCACGGTAAAGAACGGCATTCACCATGGCGCGCAGTCGTTCGCCGGTGCGATCGCCATACTTTTTTTCCAGCACGATCGCGCGGGCAAACTGCACCGGCGTGACCAGCATGTTCACCACGGATTCCCTGGACGAATCGAATTCGCGCATCACCGCAAGCAGATCCTTGGGCTGCAACGCATCCAGAATCTCCACCAGCGCGTGATCGCCTTCCTCGTCGGCAATGGTCGCGAGTGCGTGCTCGGCACCGGCGATGTCGCCGGCAGTTATCAACTGCGAGGATTTCAAAACAACCGGATGCATGCCCTGTCCTTCTTTATGAATAGTTGCGCTTAACGATCCAGCGGATCGAATCCCTGCTCGGCGAGCCAATCCGCGCCAGCCACGTTCAAATCATCCGAGCCATCCTCATCGCCGCCTTCGTCATCGTCTTCTTTCTCGGCTTCCGAGTCGCGCATCGGCGCTGCCAGCGAATCCTTGCCGCGCAGGAATTCCAGCGCGGCGGTGGTGACGAGGAAGGCATCGCCGCCATCCGCTTTCAGCGACGATTCGATCAGCGGCCTGGCCCAGTCCGATACCGTCAACTCGTTTTCCAGTTCGGCCCATGCAAAAAAAGTGGCGTCTTCAGGCTCGCTCAGCACCACCTGCTGCATGATTTCAGGCGACTTGAAACCAAACGCGCCGTAGAAAACGACCGCTACCATTTCCGGGCTGAATTCGATCATTGGCAGGATGGCGTCGAATTCCCGCCGCTTGTCGTCCAGGCGCTTTTGCAGCACCGATTTGCCGCCGGAATCGGTCACCAGGTCATCGATCTCATCGATGTAGTTTTTGATGAGATCCGAAAAATAACGGGATGTTTTCACTGAATGATGTCCTGGATGTATTTGCCTGAAATATCCCATGCGACAGCCAAAGGATCTTCGATCAGATTGCGTTGCCGGTATTCGTCGTAAGCCTTGCGGCGCTCGGGATCGGACAGCGCTTCATAGGCTTCCTGGGCTTCCCTGAAGCGCGTTGGGGCATCCGGAGACTGGTTTTTGTCGGGGTGATACTGCGCGGCTTTTTTTCGGTAAGCAGCCTTGATTGAATCTGCTGTTGCAAGGGGCGAGACGCCCAGTACTTCATAGTTGTCCTGCATAAGAATCCTTTGTGTGCGCCCGGTTCCCGCGTATCGGACAAGCAGCCCCCGCTTCCGTTCCACGCCAGGGAAGCGCTGAACAATTCAATATGGCCGTCATTGCGAGCGTTGCGAAGCAGTCCAGTGTATTGATTAAGCGGGCATTTCTGGATTACTTCCCGCCGTGCTTCGCTCGCGGTCGCAATGACGGAAATTTATTTATTTGATTTTTTGCTAGCCCAACAACTGCCCGTGT
>DATJCV010000439.1:0-9941 GCA_035497775.1 Burkholderiaceae bacterium
TTGGCATCGCGCCAGGCGTCGCCCAGCTCATCCGGTGTAACCGCCACCGGTGAAAAGGCGGACGCCGGTTTCGACTGGAAAAAGCCGAAGCCCTTGGCCAGTTCGGCCGGAATGAGGTTGCGCAGCGAGACATCGTTGACCAGCATCACCAGACGGATCGCCCGTTCGCATTGCTCGGCGCCGGCACCAAGCGGCACATCGCCGGTGATCACCGCCACTTCGGCTTCCAGATCGATGCCCCCATCTTCGCTTGGCACGATGATCGGGTCGCGCGGGCCGACGAAGGAATCGGAGCCGCCCTGATACATCAGCGGATCGGTCCAGAACGAGGCCGGCACTTCGCTGTTGCGCGCGCGCCGCACCAGCTCGACGTGGTTCAGGTAGGCCGAGCCGTCGGCCCACTGGTAGGCGCGCGGCAAGGGCGAATGGCAGTCGGCCTGGTCGAAGCGGCGACCGGCGCCGCCGGCATTCAGCGCGGCATAGACCTGTTGCAATTGCGGTTCGGCCTTGTGCCAATCGTCCAGCGCCGCCTGCAGCGTAGCGATGCCGGGCACCGGCTGGCAGGTGGCGAGGTCGCGGCTGACGACCACCAGCGTGCCGTCGCGGCCGCCGGCTTTCAGGGTAGCGAGTTTCATGAATTGTTCTCTTTCGTTTGCAACTTGTTCCGCCGCGAGCGCGGGCCTGCGCGAGCCCGCGCTGGTGGCGGATGCGGTTTACTTGGCGCTCACCTGGCTGGTGACTTCGGTGACCAGCTCGGGACCGACGCTATCGGTAAACATCTTCCAGACCGGCTGCACCCTGGCCCGCATGCGCGCGTGCTCGGCGGCCGTGACCTCGTTGACGATCAGGCCTTTGGCGGCCATCGCCGCCTGCGCCGATTTCGCCTGCTCGCGTGCCACGCCGCGCTGATACGAGCGTGCTTCGATTGCCGCATCCTGCAAGATCTTGTGATCGGCCGGCGACAGCTTGTCCCAGAATTTCTTCGATACCAGCGGCAGGAAGGCGCCATAGCTGTGTTTGGTCAGCGACAGGTATTTCTGCACCTCATTCAGCTTCAGCGCGGCGATCACCGCGGTCGGCGTGCCCTGGCCATCGACGGTACGAGTTTCCAGAGCGGTATACAGCTCTGGCACCGCCAGCGGCACCGGATTGGCGCCCAGCGCCTTCAGCGTTTCCTGCGAAATCTTGGCTTGCACCGCGCGGAATTTCAGGCCTTGGAAATCTTCGACCTTGTTGATTGGATGCTTGCTGTTGGTGGCATTGAAAAAGCCGTTTTCCCAGTAGGCCAGCCCAACCAGTCCCTTGGCCGGCAATTTGTCGAGCAGTTTTTGCCCGACCGGTCCGTCCAGCACTTTTTCCGCTTCCTGTTCGCTACCGAACAGGAACGGGAAATCGAGAATTTCATATTCCTTGACCATGCCGGTCAGGGTGGTGGTTTGCGGCACCGTGAATTCGATGGTGCCGCCCTGCAGCGCCGAGGTGACCTGGACGTCGTTGCCGAGCGCGCCGTTGTAGAACGGCTTGATCATGATCTGGCCATGGCTCTTGGCATCCACCAGTTCGACGAACTTGGCCACGCCCTGGCCCTGGTGCGATTTCTCCGGCAGCGTGACGGCGAACTTGGCGGTGACTTGCGCCAGCGCCGAACCGGACAGCGTGGCCGCGACGAGTGCGGCCAATAGGGTGTGCATCGGTTTCATGAAGCATTCTCCTCAAAGGATAAGTTGATTATTTCCACCAGCCGGCCGGCACCATCACCAGCGCCGGGAACAACACCAAAGCCACCAGAATGATGGTCTCCGCCACCAGGAACGGCAGCACGCCGCGCACCGCCTGCGCCATCGTCACTTTGCCAATCGAGCTGACCACGTTCAGCACCACGCCGACCGGCGGCGTGATCATGCCGATCGAGCAGTTCATGATGAAGATCACGCCGAAGTACACCGGGTCGATGCCGGCCTGCTGCGCGATCGGCAAAAACACCGGCGTGAAGATCAGGACGATCGGGATGAAATCGAGCACCATGCCGGCGAAGAACACCACCAGCATCATCGCGATGGTCAATGTCAGCGGGCTGCCGGCGAAGGTCTGCAGCCAGCCGCCGACCTGGTCCGGGATGTCGGCGATGGTGATCATGTAAGACGCCACCATCGCCAGCGCCGCCAGCAGCAGCACCACGGCGCTGGTGCGTGCGGTGATCAGCAGGCAGTGGTAGGTCGAGCGCCAGGTCAGTTCGCGGTAAATCACGGCGCCGACGAACAGCGCATACATCGCCGCCACCACCGCCGCCTCGGTTGGCGTGAAGATGCCGAACTTGAGGCCGCCGATGATGATCACCGGCAGCATCAATGCCCAGAAGCCCTTGCCGATCAAGGCCGCGCGCTCGACCACGCTTTTCTTCGGCGCGACCTGGGTGTCGCCCTTGCGCGAGACCAGCCACCAGGCAACAATCAGCGCGCCGCCCATCATCACGCCCGGCATGATGCCGGCCAGAAACAGGCGCGTAATCGAGACGTTGGCCACCACGCCGAACAACAGGAAGCCGATCGACGGCGGGATCACCGGCGCGATGATGCCGCCGGCCGCCATCAAGCCGCAGGAGCGCGCCGGGTCATAGCCGGCCTGGCGCATCATCGGCACCAGGATCGCCGCCAGCGCCGCGGTATCGGCCACCGCCGAACCGGACAGGCTGGCCAAAAGCAGCGCGGCGAAGATCGCGACGTAACCCAGGCCGCCGCGCAAATGGCCGACGAAGGCGCTGGCCAGCTCGACGATGCGTTTCGACAGGCCGCCGGCATTCATGAATTCGCCGGCCAGGATGAAAAAAGGCACCGCCATCAGGACGAAATTGTCGGCGCCGCCAATCGCGTTCTGCACCACGATCTGGGAGTCGAACTGGCCCATCTGCAGCATCAGGCCGACGCCGGCGAACAGCAGCGCGAACGCGATCGGCATGCCGAGCGCGATCAGCGCCAGCAGGATGCCGAGGAAGAGGGCGGCGCTCATCGCGGCGGCTCCCGCTGCTCGTCAGTGGCCACCTGCGCCAGCTTTTCCTCGATGCGGTCGCCCAGGTCTTGGGTCAGCGCCAGGTCCTTCCCGGTCAGCACCATCCCAATGTTGACGCTGATGGTGACCAGGGTGCCGATGCCGAACACGATCGCCACCGCATACAGCCACGCGTAGGAGATGCCCAGCACCGGGTAAGTATTGTCCAGATTGATCACGGTCTGCTGCCAGCCGCCGACGATGAAGATCACGCTGGCCGCCAGCATCAAGCCGCCGGTGGCGATGACCAGGATTTTGCGGCCGGTGGCCGGCAGGCTCTTGACCAGGGTGTCGAAACCAATATGCGCATGCTGCGCGGAAGCCAGGATGGCACCCAGAAAGATCAGCCAGACGAACAGCAGGCGCGACAATTCTTCTGAAATCGCGATACCGGAATTGAAGGCATAGCGCAGCACCACATTGCCGAATACCAGCAAGGCCATGATCGCCAGGCTGACCACGATCACCGCTTCCAGGACACGAGCGAGCATGCGCGCAGCGTGAGTAAACATGCTTGGTTGCTCCTCCGTTTTTATTCTTGTAGAACCGGTGCGCCATCGTATGAGCGCACCGGTTTCGCCGCTGGTCGCTTACTGCTGACCGGCCTGATAGCTGCCGTCGTGCATCCAGGCCGCATGCTTCGGCGCTTTCTTGGTGCGCGCCCATTCCTCCAGCATTTCCCACTTGACGTCGTCGAGCCGTTTCATCATTTCCGGCGTGTGGGTGTTGACCACCAGCTCCAGTCGGTGGCCGCTCGGGTCACGGAAATAGATCGACTTGAAGATGGTGTGGTCGATCGGGCCCAGCACTTCGATACCGTCCGCTTCCAGGCGCCGCTTGACCTGCATCATCTCTTCCATCGAATCGATCTTCATCGACAGATGCTGGGTCCAAGTCGGCGTGTTGCGGTCGCGATCCATTGGTGGCTTGGTCGGCAGCTCGAAGAACGCCAGGATATTGCCGCCGCCGGCGTCCAGGAAAATATGCATGTAGGGATCCGGGTCCTTGGTCGACGGCACCTGATCTTCGGCAATCGCCACCAGAAAACCCATGTTCAGATACTTGCCGTACCACTCGACTGTCTGCTTGGCATCGACGCAGCGATAGGCGACGTGATGAAATCCTTTGAGTTGCATGTTGTCTCTCCGATTCGGTGAATGGTTGCACGTCAATTGGCTGGCGGACTGGCCGTATGTGCCAGTTTGTCGGCCTGATTTTTGCAGTCGCTGCGACCTCGGCAGCTTTTTCCGTCTTCATTCATCCGGTGCTACTGGCGAGACAGAAAACACAGCGGGCTAGGGCATTACAAGCCTTTTTGAATTATCATTCAAACGAAATTTTCGAATAGATATATAAGATAACCAAATGAATGTCACCTTGCGCCAATTGCGTGCATTTATCGCGCTGGCACGCACCGGCAGCTTTACCCATGCGGCCGACGTCTTGCATGTCACGCAGTCGGCCTTGAGCGGCCTGATCAAGGAACTGGAACAGGGGCTGGGGGTGCGGTTGGTCGATCGCAGCACGCGCAAAATCCAGCTGTCTGAAATCGGCCAGGAATTTTATCCACTGATCGAAAAAATTCTGCAGGACCTGGATGGCGTGCTGGAGGGGATTGATAACCTGAAGGAGCTGAAGAAAGGCATGGTGCGCATCGCCGCGCCGCAATTGATGGCGTGTACCCTGTTGCCGGAAGTGATCGCGGCTTACCGCAGCGCCTACCCGGAGGTGCAGGTGCGGCTGGTCGACTGTGCGGTCGAAACCGTGCTGGCGCGCACCGCCAGCGGCGAGGTCGATTTCGGCATTGGCCCGGAGCGCGCCACGATGCCGGAAATCAATGCGCAAACGCTGTTCGAAATGCCGTTCATGGTGGTGTTTCCGAAGAAGCACCCGCTGGAAAAACTGAAGCGCATCAACTGGAGCGACGCCGTGCGCTATCCGCTGATCGCGCTGCAAGGCCAGTTCACCGAGCGCCTGTCGCTCGACCTGCACGATTCATTGCGCGAACTGAGCCTGCATCCGACCAATGAAGTGGCGTTCATGACCACCGCCTTGAGCATGGTCAGCGCCAATCTGGGCGTCACCGCCTGCCTGCCGTATGCGGCGTCGCTGGTGAAATTGCACCACTTGCAGATGCGGCTGCTGCACGAGCCGGAAGTCAGGCGCAAGTTCCTGGTGTATACCCGCAGCAATACCTCGCTGGCGCCGGCCGCCGCCAGCTTCATCGCGTTTTTGTTCGACTTCGTGCAAACCCACGACTGGGGCGCCAGCGCATCCTGGCGCCCTTGAGCGGCGTGCCATACGCCGGTCGGTGTCATTTCGGCCGGCTGCGTGAACGCTCGTATTGAACCGGCCAGTGCCCCTCGGCGCCCAGCGCCTGCGGCGCCTTCAGCATCCAGTAAGGCTCGCGCAGCAGCTCGCGGCCCAGGAACACCAGATCGGCGTCGCCGCCGATCACGATATCGTTGGCGTACCGGGTATCGGTGATCAACCCCACCGCCGCGGTCGGGATGGCCGCTTCGGCGCGAATGCGCCGGCAAGCCGGGACCTGATAGCCTTTGGCCGCCGGGATGTGTGCCGTCGGCACGATGCCGCCGGAAGAAACGTCGATCAGGTCGACCCCCAGCTCCTTGAGCCGGGCCGCCAGCTGCACCGATTGTCCGACGTCCCAGCCGCCTTCCACCCAGTCGGTGGCGGAAAGCCGCACGAATAGAGGCAGCTCCTGCGGCATCAGCGCGCGCAGCCTTTGCGCTACCCGCAGCACGAGGCGCATCCGGTTTTCCAGGCTGCCGCCGTATTGGTCTTGCCGCTGATTGCTGAGCGGCGACAGGAATTCATGCAGCAGGTAGCCATGGGCTGCATGAATTTCCAGGATCCGGAAGCCGGCCCTCAATGCGCGATGCGCAGCGGCTTCGAAGGCCGCAACGATGTCATCGATACCGGCGGCGTCGAGCGCCAGCGGCAACGGATCGCCGTCGCGAAACGGGATCGGGCTCGGCGCCAGCACCGGCCAGCCCCCCTCTGCGGCCGTCTTCAGGGCGGCGCCGCCGTTCCAGGGCGCCGCGCAGCTGGCCTTGCGGCCCGCATGCGCCAACTGGATGCCGGCGACCGCTCCCTGGCCGTGGATGAATCGGGCAATGCGCGCCAGCGGTTCGAGCTGTGCGTCGCTCCACAACCCCAAATCGCCAGGGGAAATGCGTCCATCCCTGGTCACGGCCGTCGCCTCCACCATCACCAGGGCGGCGCCTCCCACCGCACGGCTGCCGTAGTGCACCAGGTGCCAGTCATCCGCCATGCCTTCGTGCGCCGAATATTGGCACATGGGCGACATGACCAGCCGATTGCGCAAGGTGATGCCGCGCAGCGTCAACGGGCTCAGCAGGTCGCCCCCGAACGCGTCGCGGCCGTGGGCGCCGGCAAGCGATCCAGGGCCGCCGGTGTGCGTGCCCTCGCGATCCAGGTGCGGTTTGGCCGGTGTATTCATAATTTTCCTCCATGAAAAAAAATGCCAACCGTCGGTTGGCATTGTCGAACCACCGCTGATTATCGCCCACGCAGCGACTTTAAGCGGCGGCGCGGGGCGCGCACAGCGGGTGCGCCAAGAAGACGGCCGGGGCCGCGCTAGCTAGCGGTTGACGATCTTGTTCCAGCGATCGACGATGGCGGTGCGCTGCTCGGCAAAGTATTCCCAATCCAGCGTGCGCAGCTTGTCGGCGGTCGGCACCATCTCGGCGACCTCGGCCGGAACCTTGGCCCGGGTGTTGATCGGGCGTCCGCCGCCGATCTTGGCCCAAGCTTCCTGCGCTTCCACGCTCAGCATGTGGTTGATGAAGGCTTCCGGCGCGTTGCCGGCGGACGGATTGACGACGCGGGTGATATTCATGGCAAGCAGATACGCGCCTTCGCTCGGTACGCAAAAGCGCAGGTCTTGCAAATCCGGATCGCGCAACATGCCCAGCACGTTACCGCTGAAGTAAGGCGTGGCCCAGATTTCTCCGGTTTTCAGCCAGCCGACGGCGATGCTTTCCTGATCCCACAAACCGGGGCCGCGCGTACGAATCGAATGCAGCGCTTCCATGCCGGCGTCCGGCGCCTTCAGGCTGCCACCCTTCAGCGCGGCGAGTGCATCCAAGGTGTAGATGGAAGAGTTGTAGGTGATGTTGGGCGCCGATACATGCCCCTTCAGGTCGTCGCGCAGCAGATCGGCCCAGGAGGTAATCGGCTTCTTCACGTGTTTCGCGTTGTACGCAATGCCCCAGGAGCCGTAGGTGGCCGGCACCGCGTGCAAGCCGACCGGCAGCTTCACGCGGGGATCGATGTCCTTCAGGTTCGGAACGGTCGATGGATTCAGCGCGCTGATCAAGCCGGAACGGGCGATCAGCGGCAGCAGCACGTCGACGAAGATGCCGACGTGTAGATTCGGCTGGCTGCGGTTGGCTTGCATCTGCGTAAAGCGGGCATTGTCGAACGATTCGATTACCTTGGCCTCTTTGCCGGCCGGATAGGTGTCGAGGAAACTGCGGCGGAAATTATTGCCAAGCATGCCGGGATACCAGCCGATCGTCAGCGGCTGGGTCTGGGCCCAGGCCGGTATCGACGGCAACACGACGGTGGAAAGTGCGGCGGCGGTCCCGAGCCATTTGCGGCGATTCATGTCGATTGTCATATGTAAATCCTTGGCAAGATTGAACGAAACAACGTTGAAAAACACTCTTACGACGAAGTGCCGGCCAGATGGCGCAGCCATCCAAGACGGTCAACCACGAAGGCAATGAAAAGCCCGAACACGACCAGCACGGTGGAGACCGCAGCCGCTACCGGATCGTTGACGTCGAACAGATATTTGTAGATCGCCACCGGCAGCACGATCTGCTCGGACTGCGTGACGAACAGGCTGACCGTGAACTGGTCGAGCGAGATAATGAAAGAGAAAATCGCTCCCGAGGCGATGCCGGGCACGAGGCCGGGCAAAATGACGTGGCGCAGCGTGTATGCCGGGCTGGCGCCCATGATTTCGGAGGCGTCGATCAACGACTGCCGCAAGCCAAGCACGCTGGTCAGAACGGCGCGGAACATGAACGGAAACACGATGACCGCATGCGCCGCCAGCAAGGCGCCGAAGGTGTCGAGCATGCGCATGCGGTTAAAGGCATACAGCAAGGCGATGCCGATGATCAAAGCCGGCACGATGAGCGGCGAGAGCAAGAAAAATTCCAGCGCGCTGCGCGTCTTGCCGGGCGTGATTTTCCGGAACGACAACGCGGCGGGAATCGCCAGCACGGCCGCCAGTGCGGTGGCCGCGATCGCCAATCCGAAGCTGCGCAGCGCCGGCGTCAGGAACAGGCCCGATTCCCAAGCCGCCTGGTACCAGCGCAATGAAAAACCGGTCGGCGGGAACGTGAAGAAGGAGCGCTCGCTAAAGCTGAACAGCACCACCACCAGCAGCGGCAATATGAGAAATACGTACACCAGCAGCGCGCTCAGGTTGGCCAAGCGGCGATATGAATTTTGCGAATGCATGACCTAGCCCTCCCGCTGGCGCGTCAAGCGCTGCTGAACAAAATAGATTGCCAGCACCACCGCCATCAGCAACAGGGACATGGCAGTCGCGCGCGGCAAATTGAACAAGACCAGGGCATCCGTGTAGACCGCGACCGAAATGTATTTGATCGCGGTGCCGCCCAGGATCAGCGGCGTGACGAACGCGCCCAGCATCAGGCTGAAGACCAGTATCGACCCCGCAATCAAACCCGGCACCGCCAATGGCAGCGTGACGGTAAAGAAGGCTTGCACCGGGCCTGCGCCCAGGATGTCCGCCGCTTCCAGATAGCGGCGGTCGATCGCCATCAGCGACGTCGCCAGGGAAAGGATCATGAACGGCAGAAAGACCTGGGTGCCGCCGATGATCACGCCCAGATAATTCCCGGTCAGCGCCAAGGGGGTGTCGATCAATCCGGCGCCGATCAGCATGTCGTTGATCAGGCCCTTGCGCCCCAGAATCAGCAACCAGCCATAACTGCGCACCACGGTATTGACCAGCAGCGGCGCCGCCACCAGGAAATACAGGACGCCGCGCCATTTTTCCGGCGCGCGCGCGATCGCCGCCGCAACCGGAAAGCCAAGCAAGGCGCACAAGGCGGTCACCGCTCCCGCCGTCAGGAAGGTGTTGACGAATAACCGCAGATTGCCGGCGCTGCTCAGCAAATCAAGATAGTTTTTCAACGTGAAACCGGGCTGGATCTGGCCGAAACTCTCGGATCTGAAACTGATCACGCCCATGTCGAACAAGGGAACCGCCATCAGCACGAAAATCAGGAGCGCTGCCGGCACCAGCGCCAGCCACGGGATCCAGGCCGCGAAGTGCTGCGGGCGCATTGCTGGCACGACACTCATAGCGCAAACGCCAGGCGGCAATTGGCAAGGCGCACGCTGACGGCTTGGCCCGGCATCCCCGCTTCCGGCGACAGGCCGAGGCTGCGCACCTTCACTTCGAGGCCGCCGTTCAAACGCACGCTATACAACGTGGTGCCGGTCTGGCGCGCGATTTCGGTCACCGTGCCCGGCAAGCCTTGCGCGTCAGCCGGCCCCAGCAGCACATCCTCCGGGCGTATCACCAGGCGCACGGGGCCGTCGCGGACATCCAGTTCGGCCGCCACAAATCCGCCGTCCGGCAGCCGCACGCCTGCGTCGCGGGCCGTGTAGTGCCCGTCCAGGAAGGTGACGTCGCCGATGAAATCGGCGACAAATTCATTCGTCGGCCGCAGGTAGATATCCTGCGGCGATGCGAGCTGTTCGATTTTCCCGCCGCGCATGATGGCGATCCGATCCGACAGGAATAGCGCCTCTTCCTGATCGTGCGTCACGAACAGGAAGGTCGAGCCGGTTTCGCGGTGAAT
>DATJCV010000440.1:0-3968 GCA_035497775.1 Burkholderiaceae bacterium
CTGGCCGAAGCTCGCAACCTGTGCCGTACATGACTCATGCCACGGCTGATTGAGGAGGTGCAATGCAGAATCCACCCCATTCGACATTGATCGTACCGGTCTTTGGTCGGCTGCTGGCTCAAGCCATGCGGCCTGCATTCCATACAGCTGCCGCAACCTGGCGCGCCGGGAGAGTGGCATGACGATGCATTTGCAGATTGCAGACGGCCTGGCGACGATCGTCTTCGATAACCCGGGCAGTTTCAACGTCATGAGCATTGACCAGCTTACCGCGTTCGGGCAGGCCACGGAACAGTTGGCCGCCGACCCCGGGGTTAGGGTGGTGGTGTTGCGCGCGGAGGGGCCGATATTTGGCGGCGGTGGCGACATTGCCAGTTTTCGCCTGGGTGCGGATGATGCGCCCGATCAGTTGCGTGCCATCGGCCGTGTGTTGAACCCGGCGATTCTGCGTCTGCGCGCACTGCCGGCTATTGTGGTGGCGGCGGTGCATGGCGCGGTAGCCGGCGGCAGCGTGGGCATGATGAGCGCCGCCGACCTTGTGATCGCCGCGCAAGGAACCAAGTTCAATCTGGCCTATGCGCGCATTGGCGCCAGTCCCGACGTCGGTAACAGCTGGTTTCTGCCGCGCCTGGTCGGGGCGCGCAAGGCACTCGAATGGCTGCTGCTGTCGGATGACTTCGATGCCGATACCGCGCTGGCGCACGGGCTGGTCAACCAGGTGGTGCCGGCCGCTCAGCTGCGCGCGGCAGCCGACCAGCTGGTGGCGCGCCTGCTGGCTGGCCCGCACGGATCGCAGGCACGGATGAAACGCCTGATCTACCAATCGGAATCGACGCCGCTGGCGCAGCAACTGTATGACGAGATCGAGCATTTTGCGCAGGCCACGGCGACTCCCGACTTTGTGGAAGGCGTTACCGCCTTTCTGCAAAAGCGCGCGCCGCACTTTGGGCAAAAATGAACTTGGCCGGCGTGGGGTGGAACTGGCCTGGCCGCACGCAGAATGGATTTTTTACGCTGTGAGGTGTAACGTTCGGCCCCTATAATTGCCGTCCCACGTGAGTATCATGCCCAAAAAATCGACCTCATCCCCTGCCGTCTCGGTCCCGCGCAGCGCCCGCAACCGCCCACTGGCGACAGCCAGCGACGACGAAGGCAACCGCCGCGCCGATCTGATACGTGGTTCGGCTCGCCTGTTTCGGGAAAAGGGTTTTGGCGCCACCACCGTGCGTGATATTGCCGATGCGGTTGGCATGCGTTCCGGCAGTCCGTTTTACCACTTCAAGAGCAAGCAGGAAATCCTTGCTGCAGTGATGGAAGAAGGGCTGGTCGCGGGGCTGGCGGAAACCGAACGCATTGTCGACAGCGCTCTTCCGCCGGCGGAAAAATTTCGCGCACTGGTGCGCTCGCATCTGGAAACGGTGCTGGGCGAAGGGCAGGATTTCATACCCGTGCTGCTGTACGACTGGCGCTCGCTCAGTCCCGAGCTGCAGCAACGTATCATTGGCTTGAAAGACCGTTATGACAAGCGTTGGCAGCAGGTGCTCAGCCTTTTGAAAAAAGCTGGACTGATCAAGAGCGACGGCAAGGTGGTGCGCCTGCTGCTGTTTGGCGCGATCAATTACACCGTGCAGTGGTACAAACCAGGCAAGGGCCTGAGCCTGGACCAGCTGGCCGACCAGATCGTGGCTTTTTTCCTCAGTGAGTAAAGGGCGCACGCTGCTGCAGCGCCACGCCCGCCTGGCCGGCTAGTCGTTCTTCAACGAGGCCATGTCAATCACGAAGCGGTATTTCACGTCGCTTTTCAGCATCCGTTCATAGGCTTCGTTGATCTTCTGGATCGGAATCAGCTCGATATCGGACGCGATCCCGTGCTCGGCGCAAAAATCCAGCATTTCCTGGGTTTCCGCAATGCCGCCGATCAGGGAGCCGGCCAGTTGTCGGCGCTTGAAGATCAGATTGAACACGCGCGGCGACGGATGCGGGGTGGCGGGCGCACCGACCAAGGTCATCGTTCCATCGCGTTTCAGCAGCACCAGGAACGCGTCCAGATCGTGTGGCGCGGCCACCGTATTCAGGATGAAATCGAAGCTGTTCCGATGGGCGGCCATCTCCTCTGCATTCCTGGAAATGACGACCTGGTCGGCGCCGAGCCGCAGCGCGTCTTCCTTCTTGTTCGCTGAAGTCGTGAACAGCACCACGTGCGCGCCCATCGCGTGCGCCAGCTTGATGCCCATGTGGCCGAGGCCGCCCAGGCCGACGATGCCGACCTTCTGGCCGGGGCCGACCTTCCAATGGCGCAGCGGCGAATAGGTAGTGATGCCGGCGCACAAGAGCGGCGCCGCCGCCGCCGGATCGAGCTGGTCGGGAATGCGCAGCACGAATTTCTCATTGACCACGATATTGTTGGAATAGCCACCGTGGGTGGGCTTCCCGGTATCTTTTTCGATGCCGCCGTAGGTGCCGGTGAAGCCGTTTTCGCAGTATTGCTCCAGCCCTTCGGCGCAACTGCTGCAGTGCTGGCAGGAATCGACCATGCAGCCGACACCGGCCAATTGGCCTGGTTTGAAGTGCGTGACTTCGGCGCCGACGCGCGTCACGCGGCCGATAATTTCATGGCCCGGCACCAGCGGATAGACGGTACCGCCCCATTCATTGCGGGCGGCGTGCAAATCCGAATGACAAACGCCGCAAAACAAGATCTCGATCTGGACATCGTGTGGGCCGGGTTCGCGCCGCTCGAAATGAAACGGCGCTAGCGGCTGCTCGGCGTCGGTGGCGGCATAACCAAAAGATGGCTGCATGGTGAACTCCTTGAAAATGGATGAGAGGGGCATGCCGAGGCTTGGTTGACCAGCCTGATGCACCCGCGTGTCGGCTGTTCGCCAGTTCGAATTGCTTGGCGGCAGCGGAAAATCGGGAAAGTCCTGATTGTTTGATTTATACACCAAAGCGGGACGCGCCATGCGCGCTGCGGCAAATGGCCGCAGCGGTGCTATGCGGCGGCCTTGCGCGGCGCCGTGGTCAGCAGCATGACGCTAATCAAAATCACCGCCATCGCCAGCACTTCGCGGGTGCTGATGATTTCGCCGCCAAGCCAGACCCCGAGCGCGACCGCGATCACCGGGTTGACGTAGGCATAGCTCGACGCCAGCGCCGGCGAGACGCGTGCCAGCGTGTACATGTAGGCCGAAAAGCCGACCAGCGAACCAATCGTGATCAGGTAAAACCAGGCGAGCCATGCCTGCCAGCTGGCCTGTGCCAGGATGTCAGCCGACAAGGCCTCGCCTTTCAGCAAGCCGACCAGCAGCAGAAAGGCGCCGCCGACGATCATTTCGCTGGCGAAGCCCATCGGGCCGGGCGCCACTTTCAGTTTTTTCTGCGACAGCACCGAGCCGAGCGACCAGCAGGTGACCGCGCATAACAGCGTCAGCGCGCCGAGCGGCGAGCCGGACAGCCCGGCACCGCTGGCCAAGAGCAGCACGCCGGCGAAGCCGATACCGATGCCGACCCATTCGCGGCGCGTCGGCCAGTGCCCGAACCAACCCGACCACAAGGCGAACAGCAAGGGTGTGATGGCGATGAAGACCGCGGTCAGGCCGGACGCCACGCTCTGTTCGGCAATGGCGACAAAGCCGGTGCCGCCGCCCAGCAGCAGGATGCCGACGATGCCGCCGTCGCGCCATTGCGCTACCGTCGGATTGGCCGCGCCGCGCCACTTCATGGCGCCGAACAGCAACAGGCCGGCCACCAGAAAGCGCAGTGCGATCATCAACAGCGGCGGAAACGATTCCAGGCCGACGCGGATCGCAAAATAAGTCGAGCCCCAGACCACATACACAAGCAGCAGGGCAATCAGGACAAAACGGGGCAGATGGCGCATGGGAAAGTTATATTTCTTATTGAATAATGGAGTATGTAGAAAAAACTATTTATTTGTAAGCGACAACTGAATGCATGCAAAGGAGTAT
>DATJCV010000441.1:0-3041 GCA_035497775.1 Burkholderiaceae bacterium
CACGGTAAACGGTGAGAGCCTCCGTGCTCCCCGTGTATCCGTTATGCGAACTGCCGAAGCGATAGCAGGAAACCCGCCTATACCAGAGGCGATAATTGTCGCCGTGCGCTCACGTTCGTAGTCGCTCGTGGGATGCCATCCTGCCGTTTCAAGAGCCTCCTTCGCGGCCGCAAGTGCAAACAGAATGAAGCGATCCATTTTTCGTTGATCCTTTGTGTCAACGATTAAATCTGGATCAAAACCGGCTTCGGAATCTTCAATCAGGCTGGGAACGATTCCCCCGATTTTCACCGGTAGATCATTGGAGATTTCATCAGGCAAATTCCTGATTCCCGATTTCCCGTCGAGGAGTCTTTTCCAGCTTATTTCAGTGCCAGAACCAAGGGGGCCAACTAAACCCATGCCGGTTACAACAATTCGGCGCATTGGATTATTCCGTTTCTTTTTCTGAGCTTATTCGCTTCATGCGATTTATGACGCGCATCGTTTCCTCTGTTGCGGCGGGGCCTGCCAGAAGAACGGTGTTTTCGGGAGTGATTGCTTCTCCTGTATTCGCGTCGATGATAACGGCGGTCCTCTCCTGTCCGGTTTTCTTGTCACCAAGGCGCATGGCTATTTCATTGGGCGCAAGGTTCCGGTTCCCCCATGCGAACAGGGCGATTGCTACCGGATAGAAATCTCGCCCCTTGTCGGTAAGGACGTATTCAAATCGAGGCGGATGATCATTGTATCGTTGCCTTTCAAACAGTCCTTCCGCCGTGAGATGCTTCAATCGCCTCGCCAAAATGTTCGCGGAAATACCGAGATTCTTCTCGAATTCATCGAATTTGCTAAGCCCTTGGAAGGCGTCTCGCAGGATCAGGATGCTCCACCAGTCACCGACGCTTTCCAGCGCTCGGGCTGCGGGACACTCGAATGACAGAAAGCTTGTTCGTTGCATGACACATCCATAATGGTGTAACTTCCATCATGCAAGTCACCTATGCGCAGTAGGCGACATAGTAGGAGGGGTAATCCAATGCGTCATTCTAAGGGAGCCAAGCACCTGCGTCTGCTACGGCGTGGAACAAAGCACTGTAGTGGCATTTGAGCGATGCGGCGGCGATCAGCACCGATGGATGGTTGCCCATGGGGTATGCCGACCACGCTCGGATCGCGTATCCCCCTCGCATCGCTGATCCAGACACTCGCCGTCGCCGAATATCTGAACTTCCGCCACGCCGCCAATGCGCTCGGCGTGGCGCAATCCAGCGTCAGCGCCCGCGTGAAGGCGCTGGAAGAAGACCTTGGTATCCTTCTGTTCGAGCGTCACGCGCGCGGCGTCCGACTGACCGAGGCCGGACACCACTTCGTCGAGCGGATAGCGGCCGGCGTCGATCAACTGGACCATGCAGTGAAGACCGCCGGCATGGCGGCAGCGGGAGAAAGCGGCCGGCTTCGTATCGGTATCCATGCCCTGATCCCGCACAGCTTCCTCGCAAAGCTGATCGGCCAATACCGCGAGGACCATCCCGGCGTTGAAGTCGAGATGACGGAAGGGACAGCTCGCGAAGCGGTGATGCAGCTTCGCGCCGACCGGCTGGACGTGGTGTTTGTCGCGGGCACGCCCGAGCTGCCAGACTGCCACACCCACCCGATCTGGACCGAACAGTTGGTTGCCGTGCTGCCGGATGGGCATCCACTCGCCGGGCAGTCGGCCGTCACATGGGCCGATCTGGCAGGCGAGACGTTTCTTGTCCGGCATGGCGGCACAGGTCCGCAGGTTCATAGCCATATCGTGCTGCGCCATGCCGGGCGCTGGCCCGCGCCGTCAATCCTGCGCTTCGACGTGGGGCGTGGCGCGCTGCTGTCCATGGTCGGACAGGGCTTCGGCATCACCATCGTCGGAGCAGCTACGGCGCTGCTGCCCACGTCCGGCATCGTCTTCCTGCCTTTCGCCGATGAGCCAGAGCCGGTTGCGTTCACCGCCGTCTGGTCGCCGTTCAATCGCAGCGCCACCCTGAAAAACCTGCTCAACCTTGCAAACAATATGAGGCGTTGCGGCGATTCGCCCGGCCAGTTGCGCAGCGGCGATCACCCGGCCGGATGGCGGTGAACGCAACCCGTCCTATTTGCCGCCGATAGTATCCGGTAGCCCTCCCGCACCCCCTTTCCTGTTGCCTGTCCGGTTTTGCCTACTCTCTGATCGGCTCCGTTTCTTTTGCCGACTGGAGCCTGCATTGCGCGGAGGCCGAATCCTTTGGGGTCAAATCGCTGTCGTCTTCACCATCGTTCTGGTGATGGTGTGGGCAGCGACGCAATGGACGGCGTTCCGCCTCCGCTTCCAGCTCCAGCTTGGCAATCCGTGGTTCGAGCTGGCGGGCTGGCCGGTCTATTATCCGCCGGCCTTCTTCTGGTGGTGGTTTTCGTTTGACGCCTATGCGCCCGCAATCTTCGTCGAAGGTGCCATCATCGCGGCGTCCGGCGGTTTCATCGCCATCGCCGCCGCCATCCTCATGTCGATCATCCGGGCACGGGAGGCGCGCAACGTCGCCACCTATGGTTCGGCGCGATGGGCGGAGGATCGCGAAATCCGCGCCGCCGGTCTGCTCGGCCCCGATGGCGTGGTGCTCGGCAGATACGACCGGCACTATCTGCGCCATGACGGGCCGGAGCATGTGTTGTGCTTCGCCCCGACTCGCAGCGGCAAAGGTGTCGGGCTGGTGGTACCGACGCTGCTGACATGGCCGGGAAGCTGCATTGTCCACGACATCAAGGGCGAGAACTGGACTCTGACGGCCGGCTTTCGCGCCCAGCATGGCCGCGTCCTGCTGTTCGATCCCACGAACGCCAGATCGTCCGCCTACAATCCGCTGCTCGAAGTGCGGCAGGGGGAATGGGAAGTCCGCGACGTGCAGAACATCGCGGATATTCTGGTCGATCCCGAAGGCAGTCTCGACAAGCGCAACCATTGGGAAAAGACCAGCCATTCGCTGCTGGTCGGCGCGATCCTGCATGTTCTCTATGCGGAGAAGGACAAGACCTTGGCGGGCGTCGCCAAC
>DATJCV010000442.1:0-1702 GCA_035497775.1 Burkholderiaceae bacterium
CCGGCCGGTTTACCCGGCCGGCATAGACCAGCAGGCGGGTATCCAGCGGCAGGCCCAGTTGCGCGCGCAACTGCAGATCACGGCAGCGCGGCGAGAATATCCTGGTATTGACCCCGAGCGGCTGTTGCAGCACGCGCTCCACGCCCATCGCCTGTAAGCGGCGCAAAGTGGTCTCGCTGGGCGCCAGCACCAGATCGAATTGGCGGTAAAGGTGGCTCACATAGCGCGTCGCCAGGGCTTGCGCGTTGGCGCCGAAACGCTGGCCGGCCAGCTGCGGCAAATCGGAGTGGTAGAACGCCACCACCGGGATATTCGACTCGCGCTTGATGCGCAAGGCCGCCCAGGCCGATTGATACGGGTCGCCGGCCTCGATCAAGTCAGGCTGCAGGCGGCGCAGCACCGCTGCACAAACGGCGGGCGACAAGGGCATGCGGTAACTGCTGTTGCCGGGGATTGGAACGCTGGGTATCTGCACAAAGTGCAAATCATGCAGGGCGGTCGCCCGGTTGTTCTGGGCTGGCGCCACGATCGAATGGGTAATCCGGCTGTGGCGCGCCAGCCAGTTTGCCTTGGCGGCAAGATAGGTGCTGACCCCGCCGCCCTGCGCCGCATAAAATATCGTGATATCTGCCAGATGCACGGTCCATTCACCTTTTTTCGGGTTAAAAGACACGTTACCGGATGACGCCGGCCCGGCATTGACCGCCGTCAACGCCAACCGGTCATCCGGACCGCAATGCCGATATTCCGGTGCCCGCATGGCAATTCCCGGTGGCCAACCGGCAAGCCATAAACGACAGGCAACAAAAGCGTGGAAAAGTTCTGCACCGTTCCTGTGGATAAACTTGTGGCTAACCGGGTTGATTAATCGCAAGCATTTGATTACGCACAGAATTTCCCCAGTGCACGCAAATCAGGCAGCCCTGCGCTGCACCCGCGCACCAGCGGCGTGGGAAAATGCAGCCATGATGCAATCTGAAAAACTGGTGTTCCTCGATCTGGAAACCACCGGCACCAATGCGGCCACCGACCGCATTACCGAAATCGGGCTGGTTGAAGTCGAGGGCGGCGAAGTATCGCGCTGGTCGACGCTGGTCAACCCGGAAATGCCGATCCCCTCCTTTATCCAGCGCCTGACCGGCATCAGCGACCGCATGGTCAGCACGGCGCCGCCGATCGAAGCCGTGCTCGACACGGTACGCAGCCGGCTGGAAGGCGGCTTGTTCATTGCCCACAATGCGCGCTTTGATTTCGGGTTTTTGAATCATGCCTGCCTGCAGGCCGGGCAGGCACTGCAAAACGAGGTGCTCTGCACGGTGCGGCTGTCGCGCCGGCTATTTCCTGGCGAACGGCGGCATAACCTGGATACGCTAATCGTGCGCCATCAACTGCAGACTGGCGAGCGTCACCGCGCCTTGGCCGACGCCGATCTGCTCTGGCAGCTATGGAACAAGTTGTCGTCCGAGCTGGCGCCGGAGGTGTTTCAGCCGGCGGTTCAGGCATTGCGGCAGCGGCCAGGACTGCCAAGCGTCAAGAAAAAACGGCCGCGCGCAACGGACCTGACAGGCGCAGCCGGCGAACGCTGAGCGCTGAGCGCAGCGGGCGCTGCTATTTGGTGCCGAAAATCCGGTCGCCGGCATCGCCCAGGCCCGGCACGATGTAGGCATGCTCGTCCAGGTGCGAATCCAGCGCGGCGGCATAC
>DATJCV010000443.1:0-4909 GCA_035497775.1 Burkholderiaceae bacterium
CGAAGCCGACCGCCGGCATGTAGGCGGCGCCGATGAACGGCACCGACATGGCTTCGACCAGGCCGATGATCAGCCCCCCCAGTACCGCGCCATAGATGCTGCCGACGCCACCTAGAATGGCGGCGGCAAACATCGGCAGGATCAGGTTGAAGCCCATCTCCGGCGCAATCTGCACCGTCAGGCCGAACAGCACGCCGGCCACCGCCGCCAGACTGCCGCCAACGATCCAGGTCCAGCGGATCACGCCTTGGACGTTGATACCGGTGACGCTGGCCAGGGCCGGGTTGTCGGACACTGCCCGCATTGCCTTGCCCAGCCGGGTGCGGGTCAGGAACAGATGCAGCGCCACCATCAGCACCGCGGTGAGCACGATCACGAACATTTCGTCGGCGGTGAGGCGCACGCCGGGCAGAATTTCACGGGCAATGGCGATGTTGCGCGAGTAATACTCCGGCTGCGGTCCCCAGAGGAAAACCACCACATTGCGCAGCATCAGCGAGGCGCCGAACGAGGCGATCACCAGCGTCACCGCCACATCGCTTTTGCGCAGCAGCCGGAACAGCAGCCAGTCCAGCAGCAGCGCCAGACCTGCCGTCAGGCCGCAGGCCACAGCAATCGCCAGCAGGAAGCCCCAGCCAAAAGTCAGGGAGCCGAGCGTGGCGGCGCCGATAAAGAGGCTGGCGAACATCAGCGCGAAGTAGGCACCGAAAGTCAGGAATTCGCCATGCGCAAAATTGGCGAAACGCAAGATGTTGTAAGTCAGGGTCAGGCCAATCGCACCCAAGGCCAGGGTAGCGCCGAGGATGATGCCGTTGGCAATATATTGGCCCATCATGACAAGCCTCGCCGCACGCCCAGATAGAGCTGGCCGACTTCCGGGTTTTCCAGCAATTCGCGGGCGCCGCCGCTGACTTGCTCGCGGCCCTCGGCCAGCACATAGCCGCGGTCGGAGATGGCCAACGCGGCCTTGGCGTTTTGCTCGACCATCAGGATCGTGACGCCGATGTCGCGCACTTCGCGCACCTTGCCAAACAAGATGCCGACCAGTTTCGGCGACAGCCCGGCCGACGGCTCGTCCAGCATCAGCACCCGGGGGTTCGCCATCAAGGCCCGCCCCACCGCCACCATTTGCCGTTCGCCGCCGGAGAGCGTGCCGGCCGGCTGGCGGCGCCGCTCGCGCAGCCGCGGGAACAGCTCGTACATGCGCTCGATGCCCTGCCGGATCTCGGTGCGGTCGCTCTGGATGTAGGCACCCATTTCCAGATTTTCCTCGATGCTGAGACGGGCAAAGATGTTGCTGGTTTGCGGCACGTAAGCGAGGCCGCGCTGCACCATCAGGTGCGCGGCGACGCCGGCGATCTCCTGCCCGAACAGCTGCACGCTGCCGGAGCGCACTGTGACCAGGCCGGCAATGGCCTTGATCAGGGTGGATTTGCCGGCGCCGTTGGGGCCCAGCACCGTGACGATTTCATCGCGCCGAACTTGCAGCCCGATGCCGCGCAGAATATTCACTTCCGGGGTATAGCCGGCCACCAGTTCCTGCACCGAGAGTGCCAGCTCGCTCGCATCAGTCATGCCGGCACCCCGCCCAGATAGGCTTCCAGCACCCGCGGGTCACTGCGCACGGCTGCCGGTGGCCCTTCCAGGATCAGCTTGCCTTGGGCCATCACCAGCACCGGGTCGCACAAGGTCATGATCAGGTCCATGTTGTGCTCGATGATCAGAAAGGTGATGCCACTGGCGTTGAGTTCCTGCAGCTTGTCCATGATGGTGACCAGCAGGGTCGGGTTGACGCCGGCACCCGGTTCGTCCAGCAGGATCAGCTTGGGCTCCGCCATCAGTACGCGCGCCAGTTCCAGCAATTTCTGCTGGCCGCCGGACAAATTCCTGGCATATTCCCCTGTCAGCCGCTCGAGGCCGACAAAGTTCAGGATTTCTTGCGCCCGTTCGCGGCAGGCGCGCTCTTCCGCACGTACCGTGGCGCGGCCGAACCAGTTGTTCCAGAAACGCTCGCCGGATTGCCGGGTCGGCACCAGCATCGTGTTTTCCAACACCGTCATCGCCGCAAAGGGACGCGGAATCTGAAACGTGCGCACCAAGCCTGCGCGGAAAATACGATGCGGCGGCAGACCGCCGATGCGCTGGTCCAGGAATGAAATGTCGCCGGAGGTGGGGCGGTGCAGTCCGGCAATGGTATTGAATAGCGTGGTCTTGCCGGCGCCATTGGGCCCGATCAGGCCGGTAATGGTATTCGCCCGCAAGGTGAAGGAAACGTCATCGACCGCACGCAACCCTCCAAATTCCTTGACCAGCTGGCTGACTTCAAGCATCGCGCGATGCCCTTCCCGAGATGCCGCCCGCCAATTCAAACCCCGTCAGGAAAGACGCATCTCGCTTCTTCCCCGATGGACCGCATCCTGAAAAGCCGTAAGCCGCACAATAGAGTCATGCCGTTCAGCTTGGAGTAAAGCAGACCCGTTATGCCGGCGAAGGCGGGAATCCAGTGGCTTGCCTGGTAGGCAATACCGGAGCATTGTCTTCGCAGAGACGGCATGACCGAGTGGCTGGGCGCTATCGTCGTACCAAACCTTTGTGCGTGAAACCCGGTGCCATCACTTGATCTTCTGCCGCAGCCCCGCGATCTGCTCCACCGTGACCATGCCCGTGTTCGCCACTTTGCCGCCACTATCCACCGCCCAGACCACCATCGGCGCGTCGATATCGCCGTACTCGTCGAACTGCAGCGGCCCGGACGCACCGATATACTGGATCGCCTTTTTCTGTGCCAGCAATTGCATCGCCTTCTTGAGCTGGGCGGCGCCGGCATAGATTTTCTCGCCCTTGGGATCGGTCACCTTGCGAATGCCATCCCTTACCGCGGGAGCGGCGGTACTCTTCGCATACGACATGGCCAAACCAATCAGCACCGTGCCATCGTAGGCGTTAGGAATATAGGCCTGGGTCGGCAATTCGCCGAATTTGGCCTGGAATTCCTGCTTGAAGGTGTCAAGCGATGGTGTATCGACCGAGCCGGCTGCCGTGCCATATACATTTTTCATGTACTGCACGCCGACATCATTGACGAAATCCTGCGATTGCAGCCCATCCGGCAACAGGAATTTCTGCGGCCCGCCGGAGGAAATCCATTCGCGCGCGATGGTGGTGCCGTCGCCCGGATAGCCGATCAGGAACAGCGCATCGGGCGCCGGGTTCAAGGCTTTATTGACTTCCGAGCGATACGACGGCTGGCTCGGGTTATAGACCACGTTTTGCGTGACGCTGCCGCCCAGTTTGGCGAAGGCATTGGCGAATTCCGTGGCCAAGCCCTGGCCGTAGGCGTTGTTGAGATACAGCACCGCCACTTTCTTGAGGCCGGCATCCAGCGCCACCTTGGCCATCGCCACGCCCTGCAGGGCATCCGACGGCGTGGTGCGGAACCAATAGCCGTCCGTCTTGCCATCCTTGCCCAGCTGGGTGAAGGTCGGCGACGTCGAGGCAGGCGAAATCAGCACCACCTTGCTTGGTGTCGCCACCGAGGTCAGGATCGCCGCGCTGACGCCACTGGACAGCGCACCGACGATCGCCGGGACGTGCTGCACATCGACCAGTTTCTTGGCTGCATCTACACCCACCGACGCGCTGGTCTGATCGTCCAGCAGCGACAGGGAGACGGTGCAACCGTTGGCACCGCCGGCGGCGTTGAGGTCGGCCACCGCCAATTGTGCGCCCTTGGCAATTTGCTGGCCAAGCACGCCCAGCGATCCGGTCAAGGACATCACGCTGCCGATGGTGGTGCTGCACGCTGCATACACCGAGCCACAACCCAGCATGCCGACAAGCGCCGTACCGACAAGCAGATTTCTCCTGAACATGGCGAACCCTCCGTTGCAGAAATCATGGTTGCCGGCCAAGCCGGCCAAAGCATCCTCATCGCATCGGTAAGCTGGAGCAGTGCGGGTGTGCTAAAAGCCTATCACCTGCAAGTGCGTTGTCAACGTACTAACCGAACTCGGCGCACATTGCTTGACCTGCCACAATTCCCGGGATACATGTGGCGGCCTTTCTCAAGAATCGCGGAGTGGGTACGAATGAGCGTGCGTAACGCTGCCATACCAACGCAGCCTGTTTGCAGGCTGGTCACTGCGGCGATGACGTCGCATAACGGGCAGGTGGCGTTTCCGCGCAGCGCGCGGACGCTCTAGCGTGAATCGGTCAAAACATGCTTCAGCCATCAGAATCGGTGGCCTGCTTATATACTCCATTGATTGAATATGAAATACGGAGGTAAATACATGTTTTTTACAACATACTCCTTACAAATCGAGAATAGAGACGGGCCTGCGCGCAGCTCTGGCTTGATACCAGCATCGGCCGGCGACGCGCGTGTATCGTTTCACGCCAAAGAATCATTCGCTGCCACCGTTCCGCTGCCCGTGAATATTATCCAAAGCTGTCAACCGCGCTACCAACGCCCTCGTTATTGCTGTTGATTCATACGAATCACCGTTATCAACCTATCCGAAGGACTAAAATGAAATCCTTGCTCGCCGCCCTGATCGCTGGTTTGTTCGCCGCTTCCGCCTTCGCCGCCGACGCTCCGGCTGCACCTGCTGCCCCCGCCGCTCCTGCCGCCACGGCTCCTGCTCCTGCAGCCGCTGAAGCCGCGCCGAAAGCCAAGAAAGTCAAAAAAGCGAAAAAAGCCCACAAAGCCAAAAAAGTCAAGGCTGCCGCTGCTCCGGTACAAGAACCTGGCAAGTAATCCAGTCTTGGTGATAGCGGAAAAGGCAGGCATGTCCTGCCTTTTTCTTTTCTGAAATGCGACAATGCCAATTTCCGCCTGTTCCGTATTCATCAACAATCCATGATGCGCTGCGCCTTCCTCTCGACACTATTGCTGGCCGCCGCCTCG
>DATJCV010000444.1:0-3228 GCA_035497775.1 Burkholderiaceae bacterium
CCCCGCATTCTACCTTATAATTTACGCGTAACCGACCGGACATTTCCTCTAAAATTCGGCGCCGATTTGAAGGGCTTGACAAGTTTTTGTCCGCATTAAAGCGCCGTTCAAACCACCTAACCTACTTGCCGAGGCAAGCCATCCGCGCATCCGACCATGTCACTTGATCTGTCCGACGTCAAACGTCTCGCCATCCTGGCGCAACTCGAATTAAGCGAGGCGCAGGCAGCGGCCACCTTGTCCAAGCTGAACGACATCTTTGCGCTGGTGGAGCAAATGAAAACCATCGATACCAGCGGCATTGAACCGCTGGCGCACCCGATCGCCGCCTTCCAGCCGGATTTGTCGCTGCGCCTGCGCGAAGATGAAATCACCGAGACCAACCGGCGCGACGATTATCAGCGCAATGCGCCGACCGTTCAGGACGGCCTGTTCCTGGTTCCGAAAGTCATTGAATGATGACAAGTCTGCAATAAAAATACCGCTCAACGCGCTTCCGGTTGCAACCACGCCGGCCGCGGAGCACCATAACTACGCTGAATCGATTGCCATGCATACCAAAACCATCCAGCAGCTATCGACGCTGCTGCAGACCAGACAAATTGCCGCGACCGAACTTGCCGAACTGTTCCTGGCGCGGATTGCAGCGAGCGACCTGAATGCATTTTTGCATGTCGACCCCGAACTGACGCTGCAGCAGGCGACTGCGGCCGACCGCTTGCTGGCGCAAAAACAGGCAACGCCGCTGACCGGAATTCCGATTGCGCACAAGGATCTGTTCGTCACGCGCGGCTGGCGCACCACGGCCGGCTCGAAGATGCTGGAAAACTACGTCAGCCCGTTCGATGCGACCGTGGTCGAACGCTTTCAGCAAGCCGGCATGGTGACGCTGGGCAAACTGAACTGCGACGAATTCGCGATGGGCTCGACCAATGAAAATTCGTTTTTCGGCGCCGTCAGGAATCCGTGGGATACAGCGGCGATCCCGGGTGGCTCCTCCGGCGGCTCGGCGGCGGCGGTAGCCGCGCGCCTGACGCCGGCCGCGACCGGCACCGACACCGGCGGTTCGATCCGGCAACCGGCTGCGCATTGCGGTGTGACCGGCATCAAGCCGACCTACGGCAGCGTCTCGCGCTTCGGCATGATTGCGTTTGCCTCGTCGCTGGACCAGGGCGGCCCGATCGCGAAGACGGCGGAAGACTGCGCGCTGCTGCTGAACGCGATGGTCGGCTTCGATGCGCGCGACTCGACCAGCGTCGAGCGCCGCCAGGATGGCGCCGGCGAAGACTTCGCACGCACCCTGAACGACGACCTGCGCGGCCTGAAGATCGGCGTGCCGCGCGAGTATTTCGGCGACGGCCTGGCGCCGGAGGTGGAGCAAGCCGTGCGCGCGGCGCTGACCGAATACGAGAAACTGGGAGCGACGCTGGTCGATATTTCGCTGCCGAATACCGGGCTGTCGATTCCGGCCTACTACGTGATCGCGCCGGCCGAAGCCTCGTCCAACCTGTCGCGTTTCGACGGCGTGCGCTACGGCCACCGCGCCAGCCAGTATCACGACCTGGCCGAGATGTACCAAAAGACCCGCGCTGAAGGCTTCGGCGAGGAAGTGAAACGCCGCATCCTGGTCGGCGCCTATGTGCTGTCGCACGGCTATTACGATGCCTATTACCTGCAGGCGCAGCGCATCCGGCGCCTGATCGCGCAAGATTTTCAAAGCGCGTTCCAGCAATGCGACGTCATCATGGGGCCGGTGTCGCCGACGGTGGCGTGGGATCTGGGCGCCAAGGCGGACGACCCGGTGGCGATGTACCTGGCCGACATCTATACCTTGTCCACCAGCCTGGCCGGCTTGCCCGGCATGTCCATTCCGTGCGGCTTTGGCCAGGACGAAAACAGTCGCCGGCGTCCGGTCGGACTGCAAATTATCGGCAACTACTTTGCCGAAGCGAAGCTGCTCAACATCGCGCACCGCTATCAGGGCGCGACCGACTGGCATCTACGGCAACCGGCCCTCGCATGAAACACAGCCGCCGCCTGCTTGCGCTTCTGCTTCGTGCCACGCTGCTGGCACTGGCAGCGGCGCCCGGCTGGGCGCAGCAGCTGGATACGCGCTTTTCCTGCAGCGCCACGCAGGATGAAGACGGCGAGCAGGTCACCTACAGCGACACCGGCGAAGCGCATCTGGATGGCGATCGGATCAAGTCCTTTCGCTGGGAATCGGCGCTGTTCCGGCCCACCCACGGCTTTGACTGCAGCATCGACGACAGCGACGGCTTGCAAGCCGAACTGATGCAGGGAATCGGCAGCGATGCCTGGCGCATTGGCTTGCAAGACGCGCGCGCCACGCGCGAGCGACGTGGTTATAACTTCGATCGCGGCCTGAATTGCAGCATCCGGCTGGAGCGCGAAGGCGCTACCTTGAGCGTCACGCCGAGTTGCCCCGCCCTGTGCGGGTCGCGCGCCAATTTCACGCAGCTGTCGGTCGATCTGAACACCGGCAAGTGCCATTACGTTGAATAAAACAGCAAGCGGGGAAATCATGCAGTGGGAAGTCGTCATCGGTCTGGAAACGCACGCGCAGCTCACGACCCAATCCAAGATATTCAGCGGCGCCTCGACCCGGTTCGGCGCCGAGCCGAACACTCAGGCCAGCGCGGTCGACCTGGCGCTGCCGGGCGTCTTGCCGGTCATGAACAAGGGCGCGGTTGAACGCGCGATCCAGTTCGGCCTGGCGATCGGCGCCACCATCGCGCCGCGCTCGGTGTTCGCGCGCAAGAATTATTTTTATCCGGATTTGCCGAAGGGCTACCAGATCAGCCAGTTCGAGCTGCCGGTGGTGCAAGGCGGCCGCGTTTCCTTCCTGCTGGAACAGGACGGCAAGCCGACCGTGAAGACCGTTGCGCTGACGCGCGCGCACCTGGAAGAAGACGCCGGCAAGTCGCTGCACGAGGATTACCACGGCATGACCGGGATCGACCTGAACCGCGCCGGCACGCCCCTGCTGGAAATCGTTACCGAACCCGACATGCGCAGCGCGGCGGAAGCGGTCGCCTACGCCAAGGCCTTGCATTCGCTGGTGATGTGGCTCGGCATTTGCGACGGCAACATGCAGGAAGGTTCGTTCCGCTGCGACGCCAACGTCTCGGTGCGGCCGCTGGGCCAGAAGGAATATGGCACCCGCTGCGAAATCAAGAACCTGAACTCGTTTCGCTTCATGGAAGACGC
>DATJCV010000445.1:0-9170 GCA_035497775.1 Burkholderiaceae bacterium
TAAAATCGAGCTTGATCCGATACGCCGAAGCGGGTTTGAGGAGCAGAGCCGAAATCAATCCTCCAGCTCTTCCTTCGCCATCTCCACATCCAGCCGCTCCATCGCATCCGCCGGCTCGCAGGCAGCCGCTTCCTGATACAGCGCCAGCGCTTCCGCCATCTTCTTTTTGCCCTCCAGCATCACCAGGGCGTTCGCGTATTCGACGCGGGCGATCGCGGAATCCGGGTTCAGGCTGAGCGCCTTCTTGAAGTGCTTGATGCCTTCATCCTTCTTGGCGCCGTAGGTCAGGCCGCCGATCATGGCGCCGACCTTGTCGATGATCTCGGCATGGTAGGCGCCCAGCGCGATATGGGCGTCGGCGTGCGCGGGCGCCAGCTTGAGGGTGGTGTCGAGGCTGCTCTTGACCTTGCCGCCGATCCCTTGCGCCAGCGCCTTGACCACTGAAATGTCTTGCGCATAGCGGCCCAGCGCATAGGCATGCCAATAGAATCCGGCGGCATTCTTCGGCTGTTCAGCCTGCTGTTCCTCGCAGCGCTCGGCGACTTCCTGGTACAGCTTCAGCTTCTTGGCGTCGGATTTTTCCAGGTGAGTGGCGTACATGCAGGTGGCCTTGTTGGCGACCGCGTAGCCGTCCATGCCGAGCGCCAGGCCGGCTTTTGCCGCCTGTTCGAACTGGCCGGCGTGGAACGCGATCCAGGCCTCGATCAGCGCCGCGTCCTTGGGCAGCGCTTCGGCGTCGCCGGCATGCAGCCGCGCCCAGTTCTTTTTCAGGCTGGCGGCGCTGTAGGTGTAGGCGTCGTTCGGATACGGGAATTTGCTCCAGACCATGCGATGCTCCTCGTTATTTGATTTTCTTCAGGTATTCGGCCGCCAGTTTTTGAAACAGCAGCCGGGTTTCGCCGCGCAGGTACGGCCCGATTTGCGACAGGGTCTGGTAGCAGCCGCGCGCCAGCGCATCGGCCATCGCTTGCTGCTCGGTATATTTGCGCGGGTTGCGCACGTATTCGTAGGACAGCCAGTAGGTGGCGACCACCACCATGTTGGTCGCCAACGTATCAATTTCGGTAGGCGTTGCTTCCAGTGCGCCTTCGCGTTGCAGCCCCTCGCACAATTCCCGCGCGACCTTGATCTTATAGGCGAGAATCTGTTTGAAGTGCAGTTCCAGCGTACGGTTGCGCGACAGCAGGTCGCTCAGGTCGCGGTAGAAAAAACGGTAGCGCCAGACCAGCTCGAACATCAGGTGCAGGTACAGCCAGACGTCTTCGATATTCACGCGGCGGCCGTCCGGCACGCCCAGCATGCGGGTAATTTCGGCTTCGAAACCACCGAAGATCGAATTGACGATGTCGTCCTTGTTGCGGAAGTGGTAGTACAGGTTGCCGGGGGAAATATTCATTTCCTCGGCGATGACGGTGGTCGTGATGTTGGGTTCGCCGAATTCGTTGAACAGGCGCAGCGACAGTTCGAGGATGCGTTCGCGCGTGCGGCGCGGAGCTTTTTGCTGCATGACGGTCGCCTCCGTGGCTAGTCTTTTGTTGCAAGCATACCATCGTTGAACTTCAGCGCTACCCAGCCTTTAGGTCCGCTTTTGATTCAACTGCCGGCGACCTTGAGGTAGCGTTCCAGGTCGCTCAGTGTCTGGTTCAGGCGCCCCAGCGCAAAGCGATCCTTGCGGCGCCGGCCAGGTGTCTTGACCAGCGTTAGGCTGGTGTCCTGCAGTAGCGGCAATTTCAGGCGCAAGCCATGCCGCGCCAGTTGCGGCGCCAGCGTGGCGCGCTGCTGCCACAGCGTCAATCGGGTGTGCTGATAGGCGTTTTCGCATAGGCGCCGCCGATTGCTGTAGCTAAACAGATTGGCAAAAAAAATTTCGGCGTCCGATGAGCTGGGTTCGAACAGCAGCACGTCCGCTTCCGGATACAGGCGCGCATAGTTGCCGATGCCGATTTCCAGGCGCGAATGGATGATGGTACGCAAGGTTTGCGAGAGCACTGCGAACAGGCCGTGTTCCGCCACGCTGTCGCCGCCCAGGGTGTTGCTGTTGTATGGCACCAGCGGGTTCAGGCAGATGGTCAGATCGGCGCCGTCTTTCAGCGCGATCGATGCGTGCAGGGTTTTTTTCAGCGCGCCGTCGACGAAATGGCGGCCGTCAATGGCGACTGGCGGAAACAATCCCGGTACCGCGGTGCTGGCTTGCACCGCCTGCGAGATCGGCACGTGGTCGAGGCCGGGTTGGCCGAATTCGACCGAGGCGCCGGAGTCGAGATCGGTGGCGACGATCACCAGGCGCCGTTGCAGTTGGCGAAAGTCATTGCTGCGCCCGGTTTCGGCGAAGGCTTTCTGCAAAAATTCGTCGATCCCGGAACTGGCAAACAAGCCGATCGGCAGCGCCCGCTTCAGGCGTTCGAACGAATGGACGACGCTGTTCTTGCCGCCGCGCCGCAGGTAGTCGAAGGCCGAGCGCGCCAGCAATGGCGGCAGCGACGCCGCCCGTTTGCCCCATTCACCCCAGGCCGGCGTGAAAAACAGTTCAGGCTGCACCCGTTCCCCAGCCAGGTCTCTGTGATCGCTCTCGACGAACATGCGGCACATCTGATGCGGCGTAATGCCGTTGGCCAGGCCGGCGGCGACGATGCCGCCGGCGCTGATGCCGACGTAGATATCGGCATCGTTCAAATCCAGTCCTTCGATCGATTCCTCGATTGCTGCCAGCGCCCCGATTTCATACACCGCTCCCAGCGGTCCGCCGCCCGCCAGCGCGATGCCGATGCGGGAGCGGTGTCCCGAGCGACTGGCGGAGCCTGTGTCTTTCCGATGGATGGGTGCGGCGCGAGGGGAGGCCATGGGCAATTATCCGGAAGAAAACGAAAAAACGGGCTTGTGCGAGACACAAGCCCGATGCGGGGCGTGGCTGGCGGCGATCGCAAGATCGCCGCCATGCTCAGCTCCGGTGGGAGACAGCAAACGGCAGGCCCGAACGATCAGGCGCTGGCCGTGCCGGCCGCCTTTTTGGCAGCAGGCTTGGCGCTGGATTTTGCTGCCTGCTTGGCCGCTGCCTTGATTGCAGGTTTGGCGGCTGCCTTGGCTGCCGGTTTGGCGGCCGGCTTTTTGGCGGCGGACTTGGCAGCGGGCTTGGCTGCGGCGCGAGCCGGTGCGGCGGTTTTGGCGACAGCCGGTTTCTTGGCGGACAGCGCGGCTACCGCCTTGTTCAGTTCCTCGACCCGGCGCGTCAGCGTCTGGATATCTTTTTGCGACGGCACGCCGAGGCTGGTCAGCGAACGCGCGACGCGGTCTTCGAACACCTGCTCCAGTTTGTCCCAGGAGCCGGCGGCCTGCTTGCTGACATTGTCGGCCATCTTGGTCACGGTTTCGGAAACGTCGGAGACCTTGGCGCCAGCCAGTTTTTGCGTGCGTTTTTGCAGCTCCGTGCCTTCCTTCACCAGCTTGGCGAATACCTTGCCGCCTTCTTCCTGTGCCTTGGCAAATGCGCCGAGACCGGCTTGCCAGATCTGCTGCGCCGACGTGCGCACCGCTTCCGCCAATTGATGATCATCGGTCTTGGCCAGTGCCTTCAATTTTTTTACCATCATGTTCTCCAGTCGTTGGGAATCAAAATGCCGGATCGACCGGCGGGGGTGCTACTGATGCTAGCAGTGTAGGCGGCAAAAATAGAGACCGGTATCTAAAGCCATAGAGCCTGAATTCTAAAGCGCTCTAATCGTGACGCCGAGCATACGCCGACTATTGCCAATCCGGGCATGGCCTGTAATGATTCGAAAATTATAGTCGAAATAAAACAGGGGGAAACATGCAATATTTCGTGACTGGCGCCACCGGCTTCATCGGAAAACGAGTGGTCAAGAAACTGCTGGCGCGCAAAGGCAGCGTGGTTCATTTCCTGATCCGGCAGGAAAGCGCGGGCAAGGTGCCCGAGCTGCTGGCGTATTGGGGCGTCGGCAAGACACGCGCGCTACCGGTGTTCGGCGATCTGCGTGAAGCGAAGCTGGGCTTGTCGAAGACCGATCTCAAGGCGCTCACGAAAAACATCGACCACTTTTTTCACCTCGCCGCGATCTATGACCTGAAGGCCGATGCCGAGGAGCAGATGGCGGTCAACGTCGAAGGCACCCGCAACACGGTCGCGCTGGCCAATGCGATCGGCGCCAAAAATTTCCATCATGTCAGCTCGATCGCGGCGGCCGGCCTGTTCGAAGGCATCTTCCGCGAAGACATGTTTGAGGAAGCGGAAAATCTCGATCACCCGTATTTCGCCACCAAGCATGAGTCGGAAAAGATCGTGCGCGACGAATACAAGGGTGGCAAGGGTGCGCTGCGCATCTACCGTCCCGGCATGGTGGTGGGCGATTCCAAGACCGGCGAGATGGACAAGATCGACGGTCCCTATTATTTCTTCAAGCTGATCCAGCGCATCCGCCAGTTGCTGCCGCCGTGGATGCCGACCATCGGTATCGAGGGTGGGCGCATCAATATCGTGCCGGTCGATTACGTGGTCGATGCGATGGACCATATCGCGCATCAGACCGATCTGGCTTCCGATTGCTTCCACCTGACCGACCCTGAGCCGATGCGCGTCGGCGATGTATTGAATACCTTCGCGCGCGCCGCGCACGCGCCGACCATGAGCCTGCGCATCAACGCCGCTTTGCTCGGCTTCGTGCCGAAATCGGTCAAGAAGGGCCTGATGGCGCTGACGCCGGTACGGCGTGTGCGCAATGCGGTGATGAAGGATCTCGGGCTGCCGGAAGACTTGATGCAGTTCATCAATTACCCGACCCGCTTCGACAATCGTGCCACCGTCGCCGCCCTGAAGGGCAGCGGCATCTCCTGCCCACGCCTGGATGATTATGCCGAGCGCATCTGGGACTACTGGGAGCGGCATCTCGATCCCGCGCTGTTCATCGACCGCACGCTGGGCGGCCAGGTGGCGGACAAGGTGGTTCTGGTGACCGGCGGTTCGTCCGGCATCGGCTTGGCCGCCGCCCACAAGCTGGCCGAGGCGGGCGCGATCACGATCATTTGCGGGCGCGACGAGGAAAAACTGGCCGAGGCGCAGAAGGAAATTCGCCAGCGCGGCTTCGATGTCGTTACCTACGCGGTGGATATCGCCGACATGGCCGAGTGCGACCGTTTCGCGCAATTGCTGATCGCCAATCATGGCTGCGTCGATGTGCTGATCAACAATGCCGGGCGCTCGATCCGGCGCGGCATCGAATCGAGTTACGACCGTTTCCATGATTTCGAGCGCACCATGCAGCTGAATTACTTCGGGGCGCTGCGACTGACGATGGGATTGCTGCCGGCGATGGTGGCGCAAAAGCGCGGTCAGGTCATCAACATTTCTTCGATTGGCGTGCTGACCAACGCGCCGCGCTTTTCGGCGTATGTGGCTTCGAAGGCGGCGCTGGATGCCTGGACGCGCTGTGCTGCTTCGGAATTTACCGACATGGGGATCAACTTCACCACCATCAGCATGCCGCTGGTGCGCACGCCGATGATCGCGCCAACCAAGATCTATCAGAACGTGCCGACCTTGGCGCCGGACGAAGCGGCGGACCTGATCGCGCAGGCGATCGTCTACAAGCCGGTGCGCATCGCCACCCGGCTCGGGATTACCGGCCAGGTGCTGCACGCGCTGGTGCCGCGGGTGGCGCAAATCGTCATGAATACCAGCTTCCGCATGTTTTCCGATTCGGATGCTGCCAGCGCCAGTATCGGCGACAAGAAGGCGGTGCGCTTGACGGCAGACCAGGCGGCGCTGGAGCACATGCTGCGCGGCGTGCACTTTTAAGGGCTGCCCGGCGCTGGCGTCACTTCGGCAACAATACCGTATCGATCGCCTGGATGACGCCGTTGTCGGCGACGATGTCGCTCTGGATTACGTTGGCATCGTTGACGGTGATCTTGCCGTTGTCGGATACGATGGTCAGCATGTCGCCCTGAATCGTCTTGTTCTGACCTGGCTTGAATTCGGCAACCAGGGTTTTCCCCGGCAAAATATGATAGGTCAGTACTTGCGCCAGCCTGACTTTATCCTTGAGGAGCGCGTCCCAAGTGCCTTGGGGCAATTTCGAAAATGCACTGTCGGTTGGGGCAAAAATGGTAAATGGGCCGGAACCTTTTAAGGTGTCAGCCAGGCCTGCTTCCTGCAGCGCTTTCACGAAGGTCTTGAATGAGGTGCCGGCCGCTGCCGTAGCGACGACATCGGCGCCGAGTGCCAGTGGGCAGGCGGCAGAAAAAAATGCCAGCGCAAAAAATGCAGTCAGTAATTTTTTCATCGCAGTTCCTTTGTCTCGGCATGCCAAATGCTGACTGTGGCCAATATAAGTAGGTGCCACGGCATGTAAAAAGTTCCTGTGTATAACGCAGGCCCTTACTCGAGCCCTGCTCCGCAACATGGCTCCGACATGAAAGATGCGTATAGCCGACGTGCCGTATCGTACTTCGCCAAACAGCGCTCGCGCTGGGCTGCGGCGGCGCAACATTAGATTGCCAGCGGTCTGACAGAACAGATATGCGCCTGGTGTGCAACCAGCTGATTGACTGAAGGGGTCAGCATGTCGTCATTTTCGATTGAGCAAATCCGCGGTCTGAAAGATCTGGTCGTGGATGGCGTTGCGGCCGGCATCGATGCCAGCGAGCGGCTGCAGCAAGCGATCACACGGCAACCCTATGCGCTGTTGGCGCAGGTCGAGCCTATCGCCGCGCCGGTACGGATGATCGAACAGTGCCGACAGGCAGGGACCACTCTGGTCTATGCGTCATTGCGTGGCGCCAACCGCGCCGGTGCCACGCTGGCCGGCAAGATCATTGACCGAGTGGATGCGCAGGATTGACGGCAAGCATCGCCACCGGTTCGGTACTGGTCGTGGCCAGGATCTCGTCCAGCACCAGTTTCTGCACGCCGGCGTCCACCCCCAGCGCGACGTGGCCAATGCCAGCCAATTCGATATTCCTGGCGCCGTCCAGATGGGCCGATGTCGGCGGCGAAACGATGTTGTCGTGGTGCGAGTAGATCGACACAAATAGCCGATGCAGTTCTGCATCTTCGCTTGCCGCCAGCGCTTGTAGCCAGGCACTGGGCTGACCCTGGCCGGCGCGTCCGTTCCAGTGCATTTCGCGCGTATTGACGCCAATGGCGAAATTGGCCAGCGCCGTGCCGTGATGCGGCGTTCCCAGCGTAATGATTTTCGCGATGCGGGCCGCGCCATGCCGACGTAGATAGGCGCGCGCCGCCAATCCTCCCATGCTGTGCGCGACCAGCACGATGCGCGCTTGACCGCTGGCCTTGCACAAGGCCTGAATGGCGGCATCCAGCGCCGGCACGTATTGGTCGATGCTGCCCAGCACCGGCTCCAGGTCAAGTGCATGGTGGCTGATGTGAGTCCGCGCCAGCACCCGGCTCATGCCATCCCAATAGCCGCTGTTGCAGCCGTAGCCGTGTACCAGCAGCACCGCCGGCCCGCGCGGCGTGACGGCGGGGCGCTGGCGAAAGCGGCGGAACGGCATGCTCCATGAGGAAGCCAGCAGGGTGGCGTCGAACTCCTGCCAGAACAGGCGCCGCCAGTCACGCCAGTCGAGGCGGAAGGCGGCGGGAATGGCGGCGCGGTAGCGTGCCGCCAGATAAAAATTGTTGGCGGTAATCGCCAGCCGCAGCAGGTACAGCATGCTGCAGGCAAACACCAGCGCCGCCGCGTTACTCCATTGCCACACCTGTGCCGCCAGCGCGGCCAGTGCCAGCACCGCCGCCAGTTGCAGCAGCAGCAGGATGCGCGTGATGCGGGCGATCATGGTCGGCGCCGCCAGCGCTCAGGCCAGCGACTTGCCGCCGAGCCGTTCGGCCAGGCCGCTGGCCAGGCGCGCGGTGATGCCGTAAATCGACAGTTGCGGATTGGCGCCGATCGAGGTCGGAAACAGCGAGCCGTCGTGGATCGACAGGTTCGCCACCTGGTGGTGCACGCCGTTGCCGGCCACCACGCCGCGCGCCGGGTCGTCCGCCAGCGGGCAGCCGCCCATCACGTGCGCCGATACCACGCGCGTTTGCAGCGGCTGATAGGGCAAGGCATCGATCGCGCTACGCGCCGCCGCCCAACTGGTATAGCCGTCCGCTTTTTCATGCACCGGATGCACGCTCTTGGCGCCGGCGGCGAACTGGATCTCGGCCATCGACAGCAGCGCACGCCGCACCCCGTCCCAGAAAAATGCGTTCAGCGGATAATCCAGGCGCGGCGAGCCGTCACCGTTCAGCTGCACGGTGCCGCCTGGCGACTGTTCGGCGAAGCCGTCGCGCAGCAAGCCCAGCAAGGCGTGCGCGTTTGCAAACTGCTGCATCATCGCCGCATGCTGCGCGCCGAAGCCCTGCATCGTGGTCGAGAACAGCACCGGGTGCAGCGGCGGCGCTTCCAGCTTGTAGCCGAGCGGGCCGTCGATCGCCTGGGTTTCCAGGAAATGGTCGGAATAGACCGATTGCGGTGCGCCATCGAAGCCGTTGACCGGTTGCTGGAACAGGGCGGCTGAAATCACGGTCGGGTGCAGGAAGGTGCGCTTGCCGAGCAGGTTGTGCGGGTCCGGCATGTGTGAGCGCAGCAGCAGCGCCGGCGTATTCATGGCGCCGCCGCAGACGACGAAATGACGCGCCCGCACGGTGATCGTGACGCCGGTCGGCGCCAGACCGTCGGCGTCGAGCGCGACGCAGGTCAGACTGTCGACCCGCTCGCCGCGCAACTGCAGGCGCTCGGCACGGGTGCGAGTCAGCAATTGGGCGCCGCCGGCCAGTGCCGCCGGGATGGTAGTGACCAACATCGATTGTTTGGCGTTGGTCGGGCAACCCATGCCGCAATAGCCGAGATTCCAGCACGCTTTGACATTGCGTTGCATGATTGCAGTCGGGATTCCGAGGCGGGTCGCGCCGCGCCGCAACAGATCGTTGTTTTGGTTGGGCGCGACCGGCCAGGGGTGAATGCCAAGGCGCTGCTCCATGCGCTCGAACCAGGGTTGCAACGCCGCCGCGCCGTAGCCGGAGAGGCCGTTTTTTTCCCAGTGGAGAAGGGTCGCTTTGGGGGTGCGGAAGCTGGAGGTCCAATTGACGGTGGTCGAGCCGCCGACGCAACGGCCCTGCAGGATATTGATCGCCTTGTCGTCGGTCTTGCGCGCCG
>DATJCV010000446.1:0-6917 GCA_035497775.1 Burkholderiaceae bacterium
TGCGCATAGATGTGCGGCACGCCTTGCGCGTCGCGCACGATGTCGATCGCAGCGCCCGGACCGGCCAGTTGCAGCTTGCCGTCGATTTGCGGCTGGCTGGCGCTGCGATACCAGAAAAAGACCGCGATCAGCGCCACCATCATCAAGAGTAGAGCGGCTCCGACTCCCTTCAGGATTTTTTTCATGGATTTTTATATAGTGGAAAATGATGAATGCGTGGCAGATTATCATAGGCTTGCCGCGGCGCAGCCTGAAAACGGCACGGCGCAAATGGAATATAGTTACGCCAACTCCCCCGAAAGAATCCATCTCATGAAATTTGACGTCGCCATCGTCGGCAGCGGACTGGCCGGCCTGTCCGTTGCCCTGCATCTTGCCCAAACCCATCAAGTTGCGCTGATTTCCAAACGCTCGCTGCTGGACGGCGCCAGCAACTGGGCGCAAGGCGGGATTGCCGCCGTGCTCGACTCCAACGATAGTGTCGAGCAGCACATTGCGGACACGCTGGTCGCCGGCGCCGGCCTGTGCGACGAAAGCGCCACCCGCTTCATCATTGAACACAGCCGGCAGGCAATCGACTGGCTGATCGAGCAAGGCGTGCCGTTCACCCGCGATGCCAGCGCCGAACTCGGCTACCACCTGACCCGCGAAGGCGGCCACAGCCAGCGCCGCATCATCCACGCCGCCGACGCCACTGGCCACGCGGTGCAGGTGACGCTGGAGCAGAAGGCACGCTCCCATCCGAACATCACGCTGCTGGAAGACCACTGCGCAATCGACCTCATCACCTCGGCCAAGCTCGATCCGAAAATCGTTTCCCCGCGCTGCCTCGGCCTGTATCTGCAAAACGTCAAGACCGGCAAGGTGCTGACCGTAGCCGCCGACCACACGGTGCTGGCCACCGGCGGCGCCGGCAAGGTCTACCTGTACACCACCAACCCGGACACCGCGACCGGCGACGGCATCGCGATGGCCTGGCGCGCCGGCTGCCGCGTCGCCAACATGGAATTCATCCAGTTCCACCCGACCTGCTTGTACCACCCGTATGCCAAGTCGTTCCTGATCAGCGAGGCGGTGCGCGGCGAAGGCGGCCTGCTGAAGTTGCCGGCCGAAGCGGGCGCCGCCGCCGGCACCCGCTTCATGCCGGCACACGACGAGCGCGCCGAACTGGCGCCACGCGACGTGGTGGCGCGCGCGATCGACTTTGAAATGAAAAAACGCGGGCTGGATCACGTCGATCTCGACATCAGCCATCAGCCGCCAGAATTTTTAAAAGAACATTTCCCCACCATCTATGCCCGTTGCCTGGAACTCGGCATCGACATCAGCAAGCAACCGATCCCAGTGGTGCCGGCAGTGCATTTCACCTGCGGCGGCGTGGTCGCCGACATATCGGGTCGCACCGATTTGCCGGGCCTGTACGCGGTTGGCGAAAGCTCTTATACCGGCCTGCACGGCGCCAACCGACTGGCCAGCAACTCGCTGCTGGAATGTCTGGTCTCCGGCCGCGCCGCCGCCCAGTACATCGAACAGCAACCGAAACAAAAAGCCATCGCGCTGCCAGCCTGGGACGAGAGCCGCGTCACCGACGCCGACGAAGAAGTGGTGATCGCGCACAACTGGGAAGAGCTGCGTCGCTTCATGTGGAATTACGTCGGCATCGTGCGCACCAACAAGCGGCTGGAGCGCGCCCAGCACCGCATCGGCCTGCTGAAGGAAGAGATCGACGAGTACTATGCCAATTTCCGCATCACGCGCGACTTGCTGGAATTGCGCAACCTGGTCGACGTCGCTTCGCTGATCGTCAACAGCGCGCTGACCCGCCACGAAAGCCGCGGGCTGCACTACAGCCTGGATTATCCGGAGACGCTGGCGAAAGCATTGCCGACGGTGCTGGCACCCAGCAGAAAGCGGTAGCGGTTCGGGAAATCGCGGATGCGGTGGGAGAAATTTGGATCTCTGTTGATCCAGCCCCGCGCTAAGCCGCCAAGCCAATCACCGTCGATGAAGGCGCCGGCCCGATGATGCGCAACGAATAATCGGTAGCGCGAATATCCTTGGTCAGACTGCCGATCGAGATGCGGTCGACGCCGGTTGCGGCAATCGCGCGCACCGTGTCCATATTGATGCCGCCCGAAGCTTCCAGCACGGCGTGCCGGTTGGTGACGCGCACCGCTTCGCGCATCGCATCCAGGCTGAAGTTATCCAGCAGTACCGATACCGCGCCGGCCGCCAACGCTTCGTCCAGTTGCGCCAGGGTTTCGACTTCGACCTGGATCGTGACGCCGGCATTCAGCGCCTGCGCCGCACGTACCGCAGCGCCGACACCACCCGCGGCGGCAATATGGTTTTCCTTGATCAGAATGCCGTCATACAGCGCCAACCGCTGGTTCTGGCCGCCACCGACCCGCACCGCATATTTTTGCGCCAGCCGCAGGCCGGGCAAGGTTTTGCGCGTATCCAGGATGGCGGCGCCGGTACCAGCCACCGCCGCCACGTAGCGGCTGGTCGCGGTGGCAACGCCGGACAGCAGTTGCAGGAAATTCAGCGCACTGCGCTCGGCGGTCAAAAGGCTTCTGGCCGGGCCGTCGATGATGCAGACTTCGGTGTCGGCCCGCATCATCGTCCCTTCCGCGTAGCGCCAGTCGATCTGAAGCTCAGGATCGATTTTGCGCATTACCCCGGCAAACCACGGCGCACCGCACAGTATGGCAGTCTCGCGCACCAGTACCCTCGCCCGCACCCGCTCGCCCGCCGGCACCAGGAGGCCGGTCAAGTCGCCACTGCCGACGTCTTCCGCCACCGCGGCGGCAATGTTCGACGTCAGTGCGATTTCCAGCGCGGCATCGAAGGGAGCGAATGGGTTATCGAGTGAATGATTCATGCCGGACCAACGCCGGCAAACAGTTGCTGTTCTTTGGCCAGATCGGCCGATGGGCGTACGTTCATGCTCTGCTGGGCGGCAAAGGCCAGCATGCGATCGATGCACACCACCGCCTGGCGGCTGGTTTCCGGATCAACCTGGATCTGGTTGCGCCCCGTTTGCAGCACATTGGCCACGCCCTGCAAGCCGTTCATCGCCATCCACGGGCAGTGCGCGCAACTCTTGCAAGTGGCACTGTCGCCCGCGGTTGGCGCTTCGATGAAGACTTTGCCCGGCGCTGCCAGTCGCATCTTGTGCAGGATGCCGCGATCGGTGGCGACGATGAACTCCGGCGCGTCCATGTCGCGCGCGGCGGCAATCATCGCCGAGGTCGAGCCGACCACGTCGGCCAGCGCGATCACCGCCGGCGGCGATTCCGGGTGCACCAATACCTTGGCTTGCGGATGCTCTTTCTTCAACAGCTCCAGTTCGATCGCCTTGAATTCGTCGTGCACCACGCACGAACCCTGCCATAGCAGCATGTCGGCGCCGGTCTGGCGCTGGATGTAGTCGCCCAGATGACGGTCCGGCCCGAACAGGATTTTCTTGCCCTGTGCATGCAGGTGCTCGACGATCTTCAGGCCGATCGAGGAAGTCACCATCCAGTCGGCGCGCGCCTTGACCGCGGCGCTGGTGTTGGCGTACACCACCACGGTGCGGTCCGGATGGGCGTCGCAGAATGCGGAAAACTGGTCGGCCGGGCATCCCAGGTCGAGCGAACAGGTGGCGTCCAGATCGGGCATCAATATGGTTTTTTCCGGGCTCAATATCTTAGCGGTTTCGCCCATGAAGCGGACTCCGGCCACCACCAGCGTTTGTGCCGGATGGTCGCGCCCGAAACGCGCCATTTCGAGCGAATCGGAAACGCAGCCGCCGGTTTCCTCGGCCAGGTCCTGGATGTCGGAATCGACATAGTAGTGGGCGACCAGGACCGCCTGTTTTTCCTTCAGCAGTTCTCGAATGCGCTGCTTGAGGGCGATTTTTTCGGTAGTAGTCAGCGGAGCCGGCGTACGCGCCCAGGCTTTGGCAGTACTGCTGCCGCTGTTATCCATATGCGGGAGCTCGAATTCGACGACTTTGATGGGTTGGGACGACATGGCAATCCAGATCAGATTCAAGGTTGAAAACCGCGCGCCGCTGCGCTTACCATTGCGCGGCCTCTAATTTTAACCTTTTTCCTTTTGCCAAAAAAATTAACCAGTTGCGACCCCCGGCGATCTGACGTAGTATTTCCTCACCGCACTCCTCCAATTCCATGATCAACGCCATTTTCGACAAAACCGATAAGGGCCGCGAAGAAATCGCCACGCGCTGCCATCGGCTTGCCCCGCGTTTGCGTACCTTGCTGGTGTTGATCGATGGCAAGCACGACATTGCTGATTTGCTGAAGAAAGTCGCTGGCCTCGGGCTGGATGAACACAGCATTGCCGAGCTACTGGAGGCGGGCTTCGTCCAGGAATCGGCGCCAAGCATGGCGAAGGCGCCGCCCAGCCCTGTCGCCGCCGAGGCCGTGCCCGCACCGGTCGCCACGGCCACTGCGGAAAATCCAGTATTGCCGGCCGGTGAAAACCAGTTTGAGGCGATCTATCACTTTTATAACGAGACCATCAAGAGCACCATCGGTTTGCGCGGCTACGCACTGCAACTGAAGGTCGAGCGCGCCGAATCGGTCGAGGATTTCCGCGCCCTGCGCCGCCCCTACCTGGAAGCGGTATTGAAAGCGAAGGGCAATGAAATGGCGCGCAGCCTGCGCGACCGGCTAGACCAGTTGCTGTATCTCGGCGAAACGGCGCCACCGCACACCACGATTCTCGGATCGGACGCGCATTCGGGTTAGTGGCATGTACTGCTGCATGAACCCATAAAAAAGCGCGGCGAAGAAATCTTCGCCGCGCTTTTTTGCATGTGGGCCGAAATTTATTCGATGCCCTGGCTGCTCAGGTAATCTTCGTAGCTGCCCTGGAAATCGACAATCCCGTCTTCCCGCACTTCCAGCACCCGGGTCGCCAGCGACGACACGAATTCCCGGTCATGTGAAACAAAAATCAGCGTACCGGCATATTTCTCCAGCGCGATGTTGAGCGACTCGATCGATTCCATATCCATGTGGTTGGTCGGCTCATCCATCAGCAGCACGTTATGCCGCCCGAGCATCAGTTTGCCGTAAGTCATGCGTCCTTTTTCGCCGCCTGACAAGACCTTCACCGATTTCTTGACGTCGTCCCCGGAAAACAGCAAACGCCCCAGGATCGAGCGCACCGCCTGGTCGTCATCGCCTTCCCTGGTCCACTGCCCCATCCAGTCGGTCAGGTTCTGGTCGCTGGCAAAATTTTCGGTTGGATCCTGCGGCATGTAACCGACATCGGCATTTTCAGCCCACTTCACGCTGCCGCGATCCGGCTGCAGGCCGCACAGGTCGCCGCCGATGCTGCGCAGCAGCGTGGTTTTACCGGCGCCATTGGCACCGATGATCGCAATCTTTTCACCGGCTTCCACCATGATGCTGAAATCCTTGAAAATGACGCGGTCGTATTTCTTGCTGATGCCTTCGGCGGTCACCGCCAACCGGTGCAGTTTTTTCTCGCCATCAAAACGCACGAACGGGTGCTGTCGGCTGGATGGCTTGACGTCTTCCACCTTGATCTTCTCTATCTGCTTGGCGCGCGAGGTGGCCTGACGCGCCTTCGACTTGTTGGCGGCGAAACGGCGCACAAAATCTTGCAGCTCGGCTACTTTCTCCTTGGCCTTGGTGTTTGCCGCCTGCAGCTGCGCGCGCGCCTGCATCGAGGCCGACATGTAATCGTCGTAGTTGCCCGGATACACTTTCAGCGTGCCGTAATCCATGTCGGCCATGTGGGTGCAGACCTGGTTCAGGAAGTGGCGGTCGTGCGAAATGATGATCATGGTCGAATCGCGCTGGTTCAGCACGTCCTCCAGCCAGCGGATGGTGTTGATGTCGAGGTTGTTGGTAGGCTCGTCCAGCAGCAGGATGTCAGGGTTTGAAAACAGCGCTTGCGCCAGCAACACGCGCAGCTTCCATCCGGGAGCGACGTTGTTCATCGGGCCCTGATGCTGTTCCATCGCGACGCCGACGCCGAGCAGCAACTCGCCGGCGCGCGCCTCGGCAGTATAGCCGTCGTACTCTGCGAACTTGGCTTCCAGTTCGGCTGCCTTCATGTAATCGTCGTCGGTCGCGTCCGGGTTGGCGTAGATCGCATCGCGCTCGCTCATCGCCGCCCACATTTCGGTATGGCCCATCATCACCACGTCCAGCACCCGCATCTCTTCGAACGCGAACTGATCCTGGCGCAGCTTGCCCAGGCGTTCGTTTGCATCCAGCATCACGGTGCCTGCCGATGGCTCGAGATCGCCCCCGAGAATTTTCATGAAGGTCGACTTGCCGCAACCGTTGGCGCCGATCAGGCCGTAGCGGTTGCCATCGCCGAATTTGACGGAAATGTTTTCAAACAGCGGCTTGGGGCCGAACTGCATGGTGATGTTAGCGGTGGAAAGCACGGGTGCAACCTTTGAAAATCAGATGAACGTGGACCGGAACCGGCGCAACGCGAACTAACGGGAAGGTGGAGGACACCAGGGGCGCTGCTAACTGGCTGGAAACGGATTAGCGGAAAAATGGAGGCGGGGGTCGGAATTGAACCGGCGTCTACGGCTTTGCAGGCCGCTGCATAACCACTTTGCTACCCCGCCTTGGGTCGTCATTGTAACTGCGAAATAGAAAGCATGCCATCGCTCTATAACTGCCGTCCAGCACAATAAACACAAACGAATGCAGGTAATGGAGCGGGAGAAGAGTCTCGAACTCTCGACCTCAACCTTGGCAAGGTTGCGCTCTACCAACTGAGCTACTCCCGCATATTTGGTACATATTTACTGTTTTTTTCTTTAAACAAGGGCAGGTAAATTTATCCGTTAAATTTGCTGCCTGACTAAAGAAGCTTCGCAGTTTAAACTACTTTTTTCTACAATGCAAGTT
>DATJCV010000447.1:0-7660 GCA_035497775.1 Burkholderiaceae bacterium
TCCTGCGGCACCTTCGGGAAACGCTGGTCGCGCCAGTCCTGCTTGGCCTGTTCGATGCGCTCGGCCGAGCTGGAGACAAAGTTCCACGTCAGGTAGCGCGGCCCGTCCATCGGTTCGCCGCCCAGCAGCATGAGCCGTGCCGGGGCGGCGCCGGCGCCGGCCAGCGTCACGCGCTGGCCCGGCTTCAGGACCAGCAGCTGGCCGGCGTCGAACACGCCGTCCGCACCCAGGTCCAGCCGGCCCTCTACCACGTACAGCGCCCGCTCCGCATACTCGGCCGGAATTTCCAGGCGCGCGCCGGGCTGCAGCTGCACATCGGCGTAGAACAGGGGAGACAAGGTCGGCACCGGCGAGCGGCGCCCGAACAGGCTGCCGGCGATGATGCGCGCCGTCACTCCTTCGCCTTCTTCCAGCGGCAGATCGGCCATGCCGGTGTGCAGAAAGGCCGGCGCACTCTCTTCGAACGCACGCGGCAACGCCACCCAGCATTGCAGGCCGGACAGCGAAGATGGCTGTCGCCGCACCTGCGGCGCAGTGCGTTCGGAATGGACGATGCCGCTGCCCGCCGTCATCCAGTTGACGTCGCCGGGGCGGATCGGCTGCACGCTGCCCAGGCTGTCGCGGTGCAGGATTTCGCCGGAAAACAGATAGGTGACGGTGGCCAGGCCGATGTGCGGATGCGGCCGCACGTCCAATCCCTGGCCGGCGGTAAACAGGTGTGGCCCCATCTGGTCGAGGAACACGAACGGCCCGACCATGCGCCGCTGGCGCGAGGGCAGCGCGCGCCGCACCTCGAAGCCGTCGCCGAGGTCATGCGTGCGCGGCACCACCACGACTTCCAGCGCGCTGTCCGATGGCAAGCTGTCTTGCATGCTGGTCCTTTCCTGATGTGCTGATGGCGACACAACTGCGGCGACGCGCGCCGCCGCAAGCCCGCGCCTTTTCGGGGCCGCTCGTCATGCCTTTCCAGTTTCCAGGCTGGGAGCATACTCCCGCATTTGGCCTGTTATTTCGGGCAATAAATGGCCGTTAAGGCAGCATACTCCCGCTATTAGCGGGGTGCGGCTTGTTCCTACCCAACCCGGGGCTGGATGGCGGTTTCGCGATCGATGCTCGGCGCTCCGGCGCCGTATTTCACGACCATGAGCAGGCCGCCGGCCATCGACAGATTCTTCATGAAATTGATCATCTGCATCTGGTCGGCGAAATTGGTATGGGCGATCAGCGCCGAGCCGATGGAAAACAGCGCCAGGATCGCCGCCACCCAGCGCGCCTGGAAGCCGAACAGCAAGGCCAGGCCGCCGCCCAGTTCGATCAGGATCACCAGCGGCGTCAGCAGCCCCGGCAGCGGCAGTCCTATCGAGGCAAAGTAACCTTGAGTGGCGGCATAGCCGGTGAGTTTGCCGAAGCCGGAGATGATGAAAATCTGCGCCATCAACAGCCGGGCAGCGATGCTCAGAAACTTGTCCATGATGCCTCCTTGTGAGTAAGAGCGGCGAAATTGAAGAATAGATCATTCAAGGACAATGTACCCGCATTCGCAGCGCTCCTATTCCACCCAGCAAGGGCGATTTGACCTGGAACAAAGAAGGATGCTCGCGCGCGGCGTTTGCGGCTTGCGCGCCGGCCTTCCTTTATTGCGCCGCCTGCTTGCGGGCGATCTGCGCCACATGACGGCCCTGGAAGCGCGCCATCGCCAGCTCGTTCTCGCTCGGCAGGCGCGAACCGTCGCCGCCGGTGATGGTGGTAGCGCCGTACGGGCTGCCACCCGATATTTCGCCCATCGTCATTTGCCGCGTCTCGGAGTAGGGCAGGCCGACCACGATCATGCCCTGGTGCAGCAGCGTCGTATGGAAGCTGGTCAAGGTGGTTTCCTGGCCGCCATGCTGGGTGGCGGTGCTGGTGAACACGCTGCCAACCTTGCCGACCAAGGCGCCGCTCAGCCACAGGGCGCCGGTCTGGTCGAGGAAATTGCGCATTTGTCCGCACATGTTGCCGAAGCGCGTGGGCGTGCCGAAAATGATGGCGTCGGCATCGGCCAGATGCTCCGGCGTCGCCAGCGGCACGTGGGCAAACGCCTGCCGCGCGGCTTTGGCGCCGGATTTTTCCAGCGCTGCGTCGGGCACCAACTCGGGCACTTGCAGCAGCGTGACCTCCACGCCTTCCACCTCGCGCGCGCCGGCGGCAATCGCTTCGGCCATCCGGTAGACGTGTCCGTGGGAACTGTAGAAAACTACCTGTATTTTGGTTGCCATGTCATCTCCGATAGGAATGCGGGGAACGGGAATTTCCGGGAATCAATCCGCAGCGCTTGCCGGCCGTTGCGGCCATCCGTCGCGCGACGGCGCAAGCCCATTATAGGCAGCGGCGACAGAGAGCGGGGAATCCAATATTTCGATGTTGCCCATCGAAATATTCGAGGCTGGGACGGATCGGCAGCGCGATCGGCGCGCATGAATCGCTGCTAGAATCAACTGCTGCCGGCGGCCTGTCGCTCGTCCGGCGCATACCCGCATGAACACCCTTGTCCATCTGATCGAGCAATACGGCCTCGCGCTGGTTTTCCTGAATGTGCTGCTCGAGCAAGCGGGCGTGCCGATTCCCGCGTATCCGACTTTGATTATCACCGGCGCGCTAGCGGCGCACGGCGACTATTCGACGGCGGCGCTGCTGCTGACCGCGGTGGGCGCGGCGCTGCTGGCCGACTGCGGCTGGTATCTGACCGGGCGGCGCTACGGCAGGAAAGTGCTGACGACGCTGTGCCGCATCTCGCTGTCGCCGGATTCCTGCGTGCGCCAGACCGAATCGATCTATGCGCGCTGGGGTGCGCCCTCGCTGATGGTCGCCAAATTCATTCCCGGCTTCGCCTCGGTCGCCAGCGCGCTGGCGGGCACGCTCGGCACGCGGCGCGCCAGCTTCCTCTTCTTCGACGGCGTGGGCGCCGCGCTCTGGGCCGGCTCGGCGATCTACCTGGGATCGCTGTTCAGCAGCACCGTCGATGAGCTGCTGGGCGCGCTCGAACAGCTCGGCAAATGGGGCGTGCTGCTGCTCGGCCTGGCGCTGTTGGCGTTCGTCGCCAATAAGTGGTGGCAGCGCCAGGGCTTTCTCAAGTCGCTCCGCATGGCGCGCATCTCGGTCGATGAACTGCATGCGCTGCAGCAGCAGGGCGCCGAGCCGACCATCATCGACGTCCGTTCTCCCGCCACCCAGGGCGAGGGGCGGATTCCCGGGGCGCTGACGGTGGCGGTCGACAACGTTCGCGGCGCCGCGCTCGGCGCCGCGCCGGAGCATGAAGTGATCGTGTATTGCGCCTGTCCGAACGAGGCGTCGGCGGCGCAGGTGGCGAAGCAGTTGATGCAAATGGGCTACCGCCGCGTGCGGCCGCTGACCGGCGGTATCGATGCCTGGATCGCCGCCGGTTATCCGGTGGAGCCGTAACTCCCCAACCGCACGCTCCGGTGCGGCGATGGTGCCCAACACGCCGATACGTTGTCCATTCACAAAAACCAGGGCGCCATTTCATCGGAACATCGTGTCTTTCTTTGGCCAATCAAAGGAAGGAGAGCCACCATGTCGCTGATCCCCCGCCTGGCGCTTGCCGGGCTCGCTGTCGTCTTGCTGGTCATCGGTGCCGGCCGCGCGCAACAACCGCAAGCGGCCAACCCGCTCGATGCGATCCCCGAAAAGATGCCGTTCGACATCCCTTACGGCCCGCCGATTGCGCTGGAACGGGCGACGGCGGCGATTACTGCGGCGATTGCCGAGGCCAAAAAGCGCGATTGGAAATTGAACGTCGCCGTTGTTGATTCAGGCGGCAATCTGGTGGCCTTCCAGCGCATGAATGGGGCGCAACTGGCGTCGATCCAGATTTCCCAGCACAAGGCCCGGGCCGCGGTCACCTACCGCCGCGAAACCAAGGTCTACGAAGCCGGCCTTCAAGCCAATAATCTCAATCTGCTCACGCTCGACGGCGTCATTGGGTCGCGCGGCGGCATTCCCCTGGTCGAAGAGGGTAAGATCATTGGGGCGATCGGCTGTTCCGGCGGCACCAGTTCGCAGGACGAGGTCGCCTGCAAGGCCGGGGTGGCGACCATTAAATGACGCTGCCGGACCCCGCCGCCCTCACCGCCAGCGCCTGCACTTAGGCTGCGGGCGCATGCCACGGTTTTTTACAGCGGGAGTCCCCATGAAAATCGAACGCACCGAGTTTGCCGGAACCGATGGCCACAAGCTGGCGGCGCGGCTGGACGCGCCGGACGGGCCGATCCGCGCCCATGCGCTGTTCGCGCATTGCTTTACCTGCGGCAAGGACATCTTTGCCGCCAGCCGCATCGCGCAGGCGCTGACCGAGCACGGGATCGCGGTCTTGCGCTTCGATTTCACCGGGCTCGGCGCCAGCGAGGGCGAATTCGCCAACACCAACTTTTCCTCCAACCTGGCCGACCTGCTCGGCGCCGCCGATCACTTGCGCCAGCATTATCGCGCGCCGAGCCTGCTGATCGGCCACAGCCTGGGCGGCGCCGCCGTGCTGGCGGCGGCCGCCGACATCCCCGAGGCGCGGGCGGTGGTCACCATCGGCGCGCCGAGCGACCCCAGCCACGTCGCCGGGCTGTTCCGCCAGCATCTGCCGCAGATCGAAGCCGAAGGCGAGGCGCAGGTGCAGCTGGCCGGGCGGCCGTTTCGCATCAAGCGCCAGTTCTTGCTCGACGCCGCCGAGCAGAAGCTGAGCGACAAGATCGCGCACCTGCGCCGCGCCTTGCTGGTGATGCATGCGCCGCGCGACGCCACGGTCGATATCGTCAACGCGATGCATATCTTCACCGCGGCCAAGCATCCGAAGAGCTTCATCTCGCTCGACGATGCCGACCACCTGCTGACGCGGAGGAGCGACGCCGTGTATGCGGCGAACCTGATCGCGGCCTGGAGTGAACGGTATCTCGGCGACGCCGCCGCGCCGGCGCCTTGAGGCCGGGCGCCGGCTCGCCGCCACCGTTCGTTGAATACTCCCCATCAATGGCGGTCATGTCGCAAATAAAATGGACGATTTTTTTATACTCCAAGCCATCTGGCTCTGTCGTAGTTGGCGGTTAAAACTGAGACCGATGCCAAGAGAGGTGGAGTGAAACCAGGGTCAGAGTTTTTTTACGCCGGTCTTATGGCGTAACACTCTGACCCTGCTTTCACGGATCAAGCGTGGCGGCGCTCAAACCCGCGGGGTTTGGAGTTTTCTGGCTCCAGGCCGTTACTGGGGTCAGAGTAATTTTCGCGATGAAGCACTGCGAAAAAAAACTCTGACCCCACTAACTCCGATGTCCGAGGGCGTTCAACAGCCAACTACGACATAGCCATTCAATGCCGGCTGTGTCGGACATGAAATGGACGATTTTTTAACATACTCCTAATCATCTGCGTCCATGCGGCGTGCTGAAGTCGAGCCGCGGGCCGAGTGGCACGATGCGGGTCGGATTGATCATGTCGTGGCTGCGGTAGTAATGGCCCTTGATATGCCGCATGTCGACGGTGGCGGCGATGCCGGGCCATTGATAGAGTTCGCGCGTGAAGCCCCATAGATTCGGAAAATCGACGATCCGCTTCAGGTTGCATTTGAAATGGCCGTGGTACACCGCGTCGAACCGCAGCAGCGTGGTGAACAAGCGCCAGTCGGCTTCCGTGATGCGCTCGCCGGTCAGGTAGCGCCGCTGCGCCAGCCGCTGTTCCAGCACTTCCAGTGCCGCGAACAATTCAGTAACCGCCTGCTCGTAGGCGGCCTGCTCGGTGGCAAAGCCGGCGCGGTACACGCCGTTGTTGACATTGGGATAGACGAAGCTGTTCACCTCGTCGATTTCGGCGCGCAAGTCGCGTGGATAGAAATCGCCGGCAGCCGCTCCCACCTCATCGAAGGCGCTGTTGAGCATGCGGATGATTTCGCCGGATTCGTTGTTGACGATGGTGCGGCGTTGCTTGTCCCACAGGATCGGCACCGTCACCCGGCCGCTGTAGCGGGGCTCGGCGGCGGTATACACCTGGCGCAGATAGCGCGCATGGTTGACGTCGTCGGCGATCACACCCTCATCCGGCTCGAAGGTCCAGCCCTCGCTGCCCATCAAGGGATTGACCACCGAGACGCCGATCATCGCTTGCAGCCCCTTGAGCGCGCGGAAAATCAGGGTCCGGTGCGCCCACGGGCAGGCCAGCGACACATACAGGTGATAGCGGCCGGGCTCGGCCTTGAAGCCGGCGCTCCCGGAGGGGCCGGCGGCGCCGTCCACCGTGACCCAGTGGCGGAACTGCGCTTCGCTCCGCACGAAGCGCCCGCCGCTGGAACGCGTGTCATACCAGCGGTCGATCCACTGGCCGTCGATCAGCATGCCCATGCCGCACCTCCACGATGGCTGTTTCCGCAATCAAAATTGTCGCCGCCGGCCGGCTTGCCCGGTAGCGTGCGTGCAACGGGGCCCACCCTACAATTCCCGCAGCTGGCGTTCGATCGCAAACACGTGCGGATCGTTCTTGCCGAGTGCCCGCAAGGCCTGCGCCAATTCCAGCAGGTAGTCGCGGTTGCGCCCGCTCGGCCCGGACGAGGCGGCGATCTGTTGCGCGATGACGGATTCGGACGCCGGTCCGAGCCAGGCGGCATTCTCGTTGGTGGCAATGTAGACCAGTCCGTTGGCGTGGCCGCCGTCGTCGAACGTCATGTCGGTGACGAAGCGCAGATAGCCGTTCTTTTCGCGGTGGTCGAGGTGGCCGAACACCTGCGGCGTGATCAGGTAGGCCATGCCGTCGCACACGGCATCGGTCTCCTCGACCAGCGTCAGTACCCGGCCCGGCGCGGCCGGCGTGCCGCGGTGGTCGTGCGAACCCTGCCAGAAGCGGCGCGCCCAGCCGCGGATGCTGGCCGGACGGCGTTCGAGATAAGGGAAATCGGCCTTGAAAATCAGCGAGCCGTAGCCGAACAGCCAGACCTGGTGGTGGCTGTCGAATCGGTCCATCAGTTTGTTGGCGGCGGTGGTGTCGGCGGACATGAGGCTGGTTTTCGGTGGGTTACTTTATAATCAATCGAGCGAAAGCGTGGCAGTGCCGGCAAGACCCGGCCGATGCCGGCGGTATAGCCGCCGGCAAGCGGATCGGAGCATTGCGGGTAGCTTCCGTTTCCGCATTACTTTACCCCGATCGGCATCCATCCTGCCGGTTCCGCCGGCCTCGTCGCTCCGCGCCACGCTGCACAAAACCCGCTGAGTCGCACCGATAGATTATTTCCACCTTGCACAGGAGCACCCATGAAATTTGAAACCCTCGCCGTCCACGCCGGCTACGCCCCCGATCCGACCACCAAGGCGGTGGCGGTACCGATCTACCAGACCGTCGCCTACGCCTTCGACAGCGCGCAGCACGGCGCCGACCTGTTCGACCTCAAGGTGCCGGGCAATATCTACACGCGCATCATGAACCCGACCCAGGACGTGCTGGAAAAACGCGTGGCGGCGCTGGAAGGCGGCGTCGCCGCGCTGGCGCTGGCTTCCGGCATGGCAGCGATCACGGCGGCGATCCAGACCATCGCCGAGGCCGGCGACAACATCGTCTCGGCCGGCACGCTGTACGGCGGCACTTACAACCTGTTCGCCCACACCTTCCCGCAGCAGGGTATCGAAGTGCGCTTCGC
>DATJCV010000448.1:0-4048 GCA_035497775.1 Burkholderiaceae bacterium
TCGCCGTGCTGTCGGCCATCAAAGCCTTGTTCAGGCGATCCATCTTGCCTTCTTTCAGCAGGCCCGCGCGGTTGGCCACGCCCATCAGGGTGCCGGTCGCGTCGAACAGCTCGACCAGGAAGAACACCAGCACCACGTTGAGCAGGCCGGTCGACAGCGCCCCCATGATGTCGAGCTTGAACAGGGTCGGATCGAGCGACGGCGGCGCCGACACGATGCCGGCGAATTGATTGCCGCCGAATACGAAGCTGAGCACGGTGACCAGCAGGATGCCGATCAGGATCGCGCCGCGTACGCGCAACCGGTCGAGCGCGACGATGGCGAAAAAGCCGATGCCGGCCAGCACCGCCGGCGCCTTGTGCAAGTCGCCCAGGGTGATGAAGGTGGCCGGATTGGCGGCGACGATGCCGGCGTTTTTGAGGGCGATCAAGCCGAGGAAGAGCCCGATGCCGGCGGTGATCGCGTTGCGGATCGAACGCGGAATGCCCTTGATGATCACTTCCCGGATCCTGAAGATCGTCACCAGCAGGAACAGGCAGCCGGAGATGAACACCGCGCCCAACGCCGCCTGCCAGGTAAACCCCATGCCCAGCACCACGACATAGGCGAAATAGGCATTCAGGCCCATGCCGGGCGCCAGCGCGATCGGATAATTGGCGTACAGGCCCATGACCAGCGAGCCGAGCGCGCAGATCAAGCAGGTGGCGACGAACACCGCATCCTTCGGCATACCGGCGTCGCCCAGGATCGACGGATTGACGAAGATAATGTAGGCCATCGTCAGGAAGGTGGTCAAGCCCGCCAGCAGCTCGGTGCGCACATCGGTACCATGCTCGGTCAGCTTGAAGAATTTCTCCAGAAATTGCATTTTCCTGTCTCCCTCATCCGTTGTTTTGCACTGTGACGTGATGACCAAGCTTTTGCGTGAAATCCGATGGCCTGTAAACTCTCACAAGCAAGCTATCACATACCTGGATGGAAGTGCAATTTCATGATTCCCCCTCCGCTAGCGGCCTGCCCCTTCCCTTTTTGACTTGAAATCCCTGCTTATTCAAAGGCTCGGGACAAGATATGCACAATGATCCAGCCCTTCCCCAAAGGCGAACAAGCTTGAGCTTATTTGACCGCAGCTGCAAGCCCATGCTGCTGGGCGCAGGCAGCCACGCCGGCCATGAGGGGCCGCTTCGCGATAGAGCAGAACTCCGACCGCGACCTGACCATCCGTCTGACCGATGGGATGGCGCGCAGATGATGTTCGGCCGCCGCTAATCCGATCCGCCGCGCACAAAAAAACCGCGTGGATCGCACGCGGTTTTTCTTTTCGGCAGACGAGAAATCAGGACTTGGCCAGCGCCCCCAGCACTTCGTCCAGCATCTTCTTGGCGTCGCCGAACAGCATGCGGTTGTTGTCCTTGTAGAACAGCGGATTGTCCACCCCCGCATAACCCGAGGCCATGCTGCGCTTCATGACGATCGAGGTCTTCGCCTTCCATACTTCCAGCACCGGCATGCCGGCAATCGGGCTGGTCGGATCTTCCATCGCAGAGGGGTTCACGATATCGTTGGCGCCGATCACCATCGCCACATCGGTGTCCGGAAAATCGCCGTTGATCTCGTCCATCTCCATGACGATATCGTAGGGCACCCTGGCTTCGGCCAGCAGCACGTTCATGTGGCCGGGCATGCGGCCCGCCACCGGGTGGATGCCGAAGCGCACGTTGACGCCCTTCTCGCGCAGGTTCTGCGTGATCTCGTTGACGATGTGCTGGGCCTGCGCCACCGCCATGCCATAGCCGGGCACGATGATGACGCTCTTCGCTTCGCGCAGCAGCTCGGCGGTGTCCTGGGCGCTGATGGCCACCACTTCGCCCTGCGGCTGCTCGGCCTCGCCCTTGGCCTTCGGCTTGGCGTCGCCGCCGCCGAAACCGCCGGCGATGACGCTGATGAAGTTGCGGTTCATCGCGCGGCACATGATGTAGGACAGGATGGCGCCGGAAGAACCCACCAGCGCGCCGGTCACGATCAACAAGTCGTTCGACAGCATGAATCCGGTCGCTGCCGCCGCCCAGCCGGAATAGCTGTTCAGCATCGACACCACCACCGGCATGTCGGCGCCGCCGATCGCCATCACCATGTGGATGCCGAACAGCAGCGCGATGACCGTCATGACGACCAGGGCCACCATGCCGGCTTCGATCGACTCGGCACGCACGAATTGCACGCCGTAATAGACGACCACCAGCAGGCCGGTCAGATTGAGCCAATGACGCGCCGGCAGCAGCAGCGGCTTGCCGCCGATGCGGGCCGACAGCTTGCCGAAGGCGATCAGCGAACCGGAGAAGGTCACTGCGCCGATCAGGATGCCGACATAGATTTCGATGTTATGGATGCTCTTTTCGGCGCCGCTGTATTGCAACGACGCGGCCGGATCGATGTAGCTGGCGAAACCGACCAGCGCTGCGGCCAGGCCGACCAGGCTATGCATCAGCGCGACCAGTTCCGGCATCTGCGTCATCTTGACGACGCGCGCCGCGTACAGGCCGATAGCGCCGCCGACCACCATGGCGCCGACGATCCAGGGGATGCCGGCGGCCGCCACGCGCGGACCAAAGACGGTGGCCAGCACGGCGATCGTCATGCCGATGATGCCGTACAGGTTGCCGCGCCGCGAAGTTTCCGGGTTGGACAAGCCACCCAGGCTGAGAATGAACAGGATTGCCGCGCCCAGATAGGCGACGATAGTAAGGCTGTCAGACATTTTTATATCGCCTTTCTTCTTATTTGCGGAACATCGCCAGCATGCGGCGGGTCACGGCGAAGCCGCCGAACATATTGATTGCGGTGAGCACGATGCCGATCACCGCCAGCCAGCGGATCCAGTCATCCGGCCGCGCCACGCCAGCCTGCAGCGGCGGCGCGATCTGCACCAGGGCGCCGATGGCGATGATGCTCGAAATCGCATTGGTCACGCTCATCAAGGGTGTGTGCAAGGCGGGCGTGACGTTCCACACCACCATGTAACCGACGAAGCAGGCCAGCACGAAGACCGTGAAGTGGCCGATGAAGGCCGCCGGTGCAAATGCGCCGATCAGCCAGAACAGCGCGGCGGCGATGCCGAACACGATGGCAAGCGAGCTACCGGACATCGGCGCGCTGGGCGCGCCGTGGCCATGAGCTTTCGGCGCGGGCGCGGTAGCCGGCTTGGCGGCTGCCGGCGCTGCGGCCGGCAGCTTGAGCGCCGGTGGCGGCCAGGTGACTTCGCCATTCTTGATGACGGTCAGCCCGCGAATGGCATCGTCTTCCATGTTGACGTTGATATTGCCATCCTTGGTCTTGCACAGTTCTTCGGTCAGGCGCAACAGGTTGCTGGCGTACAGCGTGCTCGATTGCTTGGCCAGACGACTGGCCAAATCGGTGTAGCCGATGATGGTCACGCCATGCTTGACCACGGCCTCGCCCGGCTCGGTCAATTCGCAATTGCCGCCCTGCTCGGCGGCCATGTCGACGATCACGCTGCCCGACTTCATCGATTGCACCATCTCGGCGGTGATCAGTTTCGGCGCCGGCTTGCCAGGGATCAGGGCGGTGGTGATGATGATGTCCACTTCCCTGGCCTGCTTGGCGTACATCTCGCGCTGGGCCTGTTGGAAGCCCTCCGACATCACTTTGGCATAGCCGCCGCCGCCGGAACCTTCTTCTTCATAATCCACTTTCACAAACTCGCCGCCCAGCGACTTGACCTGGTCCGCCACTTCCGGCCGGGTGTCGTTGGCGCGCACGATCGCGCCCAGGTTGGCGGCGGTGCCGATGGCAGCCAGGCCGGCCACGCCGGCACCGGCGATGAAGACCTTGGCCGGCGGCACCTTGCCGACGGCAGTGATCTGGCCATTGAAGAAACGGCCGAAGGCATTGGCGGCCTCGATGACGGCGCGGTAGCCGCTGATACCGGCCATGGAAGTCAGCGCGTCCATCTTCTGGGCGCGCGAGAGCTGGCGCGGCAGCGAGTCGATGGCCAGCACGGTCACCTTCTTTGCAGCGAGCTGCTGCA
>DATJCV010000449.1:0-4255 GCA_035497775.1 Burkholderiaceae bacterium
CTGCACCGCCGCCAGCAGCTCCGGCGATTGTGGATCGGTCGGCGTGATGAACGGAATGCGGTGCTCGCGGCACAATTCGGCGACCGATTCAAACCAGATGGTTTCGGCCGGATTGTCTTCATGTGTAACCACCAGCGCGACCTCGACGCCACGCGCCAGCAAGACCTTCAGGCAGCGCACGCCGACGTTGTGATAGGCGAAGACGACCGCCCTGTTGCCCATGAGTTCGCTCATGGCTCGCGCTTTACCGAGCGCCGTTCGGCGCTGTCGGCATGCTCGCCTGCGGAGTCGGCAGAAGCAGCCGCGGCAAGCAACAGGGGTGTTTCGTCCAGATCTTGCTCCAGTACCGTCTGCACCACATAGCGCGGACGCGCCCGTACCTGCTGGTGAATCCGGCCGACGTATTCGCCGACCAGGCCGATGCCGAACAGGATCACGCCCATCAGGAAGAAGGTGAAGGCAAACAGCGTGAAGACGCCTTCCACCTCGGCGCCGAAGATGAAGCGCCGGATCAGGAGCAGCACGAACAGCGCCGCCGACACGAAAGAGAGCCCGATGCCGAGCAGCGAAAACAGTTGCAGCGGCACCAGCGAAAAGCCGGTCACCAGGTCGAAATTGAGGCGGATCAGGCTGTACAGCGAGTACTTGGATTGGCCGGCCGCGCGCTCTTCATGCTCGACCACGATCTCGGTCGGTCGCCGCGCAAAAGTGTAGGCCAGCGCCGGCACGAAGGTGTTCGCTTCGCTGCACTGGTTGATCAGGTCGATCACGTTGCGGCCGTAGGCGCGCAGCATGTTGCCCTGGTCCGTCATCTTGATGTGGGTGATGGTTTCGCGCAGCCGGTTCATCGCGCGCGAGGCATGCGTGCGCCAGGCAGAATCCTGCCGCTCGCGCCGGATCGAGCCGACGTAGTCGTAGCCTTCGCGGAACTTGGCGACCAGCTTGCCGATTTCCTCGGGCGGGTTTTGCAGATCGGCGTCCAGCGTCACCACCACCTCGCCGCGAGTCACTTCGAAGCCGGCCAGAATCGCCATGTGCTGGCCGTAATTGCCATTGAACAGCACTACCCGCGTGACATCGGGGCGGTGGCGGAACTGGTCCGCCAGCACGCTGGCGGAATCGTCTCGGCTGCCGTCGTTGACGAAGATGATTTCGTAGGGAATCTGCAGCGCGTCGAGCGCCGGATACAGCCGCTCGAACAGTTTGGCGAGGCCGGCTTGCTCGTTGTATACCGGGATGACGACGGAGAGTTCTGGTTTCATCAGGCGCGTGCCTTGAATTGGTTTTATTGGCAAAGGACCGATTTTACCGCGCCGACCACGCGCTCGATATCCTCTTCGCCGATGCTGTTGAACATCGGCAGCGAGACGATCCGCCGGCCGACCCTTTCCGCCGCCGGGAACATGCCTTCGGTGAAGCCGCGCGCGCGGTACAGCGAGAACAGATGGATCGGCGCGTAGTGGTAGCCGATGCCGATATTCATTTCCTGCATTTTTTCCATGAACGCGGCGCGCGTGATGGTTTCCGGCAGCACGATCTGGTACAGGTGCCAGTTGGAGTTTTCGATGTCGGCGACCGGCAGCTGGGCGCCGCTGTCGCGCTCGAAGCTGCGGCCGAAAGTGGTGAAGTAATGTTTGGCCAGCTGCTTGCGGCGCGCGGTGATGGCCTCGATCTGCGCGAACTGGCCGAGGCCGATGGCGGCGGCGACGTCGGTCATGTTGTATTTGCCGCCCAGGACGTCGACATCGATGCCATCGAAGCCGCTGCGGGTCACGCCTTGCAGGCGGTATTTTTCCGCCAGCCGCGCTTCCTCGGCATTGTTCAGCACCAGGCAGCCGCCCTCGGAGGAGGTGACGTTCTTGGTGGCCTGGAAGCTGAAGGAAGCGAAGTCGCCAAAGGCGCCGATGCGCTTGCCGTGCCAGGTCGAGCCGAGCGCCTGCGCCGCATCTTCGATCACGCGCAGCTTGTGCCTGGCGGCGATCGCGTACAGCCGATCCATATCGACCGGCAGGCCGGACAGGTAGACCGGGATGATGGCGCGGGTGCGCGGCGTGATGGCGGCCTCGACCTGGTCCAGGTCGATGTTGCGCGTGATCGGATCGATGTCGGCGAACACCGGTGTCGCCCCGACTTCGAGGATGACGTTGGACGTCGCCACCCAGGAAATCGGCGTCGTGATCACTTCATCGCCTTCGCCAATGCCGGCGATGCGCAGCGCGATTTCCATGGTGCAGGTGCCGGAATTGAAGCTGCGCACCGGCCGCCCGCCGAAATACGCGGACAACGCTGCTTCGAACGCCTGCACCTGGGGGCCGCTGGTGATCCAGCCGGAGCGCAGCACGGCACCGACCGCAGCGATGGTGGCCTCGTCGATGACCGGCTTGGAAAATGGCAGAAAGGCTTGTGTCATACTGTAATACTCCTGATCTTATGCATCAATACCGGGCGTAAAATGGACTTCTAGGCAATATACTCTCTATCAACCATGTATCAGCTGCGCGCCAGCAGCGCCACGCCGACGATGATGACGCCGATCGCCAGCAGCCGTTGCGCCGACACCACTTCGCCCAGAAAGTACCAGGCGCCGAGGGCATTGATGATGTAGCCGAGCGATAGCATCGGATAGGCGATCGTCACGTCGACCCGCGATAGGCCGATGATCCACACCAGGACCGAAATCACGTAGCACGCGAGGCCGCCCAGGATCGGCCATTGCGTCGCCAGCTTGATGCCGGTACCGAACCAGTTGTCGGCCGTCAGGTGGATCGCGCCCACCGCGTTGGTGCCGGCTTTCAGCAGCAGTTGCGCCACCGCGTTCAGGCAGATGCCGGCGAAGATGAAACCGAAGGTGGTCAGGTTCATGGTCTGCGGTTTATTTGGCGACATCGTCGGTCACCACCACGCGCCGCGGATCCTGGCCGATGACGCGCATCGGCACGCCGCGCTGCTGGAGGTCGGTGTAGATGTCGGGGCGCAGGATCGCCACCGCCTTTTTGCCCTGGGCATGATCGGCGGTCCATTGCGCCACGAACGCGTCGCGCGTCGGCAGCCATAATTGCGGCTCCTGCTGCAGTCCGAACGCCATCTCGTCCGCATGCTCGACCAGGATCATGGTGCGGCGCAGGTAGAAGGGCAGCGTCTGGGTATAGCGGCCGACCGCGTAGATCGGCGTATCCGGCGTCAGTTCGGCTTCGATCGCCGGCACCATGTCGATGCCGGAGGCGTAGCGTCCCAGCGGCTCGTGTCCGAGCATCAGCAACTGGGTGCACAAAAAACCGATGGCCGCCAGTTTCACCAGCGCCCATGAGGTCTGGCGGCGCGCCAGCCAGATCACGGCCAGGCCACCGGCGATGGCGAGCGCGCCGGCCGCGCCGACCCATGGCACATAAGCCTGGTACAGCGGCACTTCAAAGGCGATGTCGGTCAGCTTCGGTAGGTACGGCATGTATGCCACGCCGGCGATGCCGCCCGCCACCAGCAGGGCGCCGGAAAGCTGTACGGTGCGCACCGAGACCCGTTCCAGGTAGCAGGCGATCAACAGTGCCAGCGCCGGGAAAATCGGCAGGATGTAGGACGGCAGCTTGGAGCCGGAAATACTGAAGAACAGAAAGATGAATACCGACCAGACCAGCAACATTTTCTTCGGCTGAAAGCCCGCCGCCGCATCACGTGCGCCATGCCATAGGCTTTGCGCCAGCATGCCGAGCCAGGGAACGATGCCAAGCAGCAGGATCGGGATGAAGTAATACCAGGGCCCGGCGCGGTGATGGATCTTGCTGGTGAAACGCTGGAAATGCTCGTGGATAAAGAAGAAGCGCAGGAATTCCGGGTTTTTCAGCGATACCAGCACGAACCACGGCACCGTGATGGCGAAAAACAGCAATATGCCGGGCAGCGCGTGCAGTCGCTTCCAGATTGCCCAGTCGCGTGAAAACAGCGTGTACAGCACCAATACTGCGCCCGGTAGCACGACGCCGATCAGGCCCTTGGAGAGAACCGCCAGCGCCATGCCGGCCCAACACACCAGCATCCAGTTGCGCCGCTCGCGCTGCGAAGCGTCATTGTGCTGGCCCAGCAGCAGGCCGCACAGCGCCAGCGTCATCATGCCGGCCAAGCCCATGTCGAGCGTATTGATGTGACCCATGGCGATCCAGAACATGCTGGAGCCCAGGACCAGTGCGGCGTGGAAGCCGACTCGCGGGCCGAACAGGCGGCGTCCGGTATAAGCGGCGAGAAAGACGCCGAGCAGTCCGCA
>DATJCV010000450.1:0-4647 GCA_035497775.1 Burkholderiaceae bacterium
TCGACCATGAAGGCGGCCGGCGTGAAGTGATACGAAAAGCAGTTCTGGATCACGTGGCCGGCGCGCAGCCCGACCGCGTGAAACGGCCGCGCATAGCGCCACCAGTCGGCGCCGCGTCCTTCCGGATCGAAGATCGGGCCCGGCGACATGAACCAGCGCCCGAGCTGGCGCGGCGGCGTGGAAGTCAGGCCGCCGAACGGCATCGCGCCGTGCTGCAAATCCTTCAGATCGGATTTGCGGGTCACCGGCAATTGTGCCAGCGCCGCGCGCGAATCGATCTGCGCGGCACGCACGCCGGCCAGGATCTGCGCCCAGCCCGGCGCACCCTGCGCGCGCGCCAGCAGTTGCGGCAACTGTGCCATCAGCTCGCGTTCGCGCGCATGCGGGTCGCGGGTTTCGAGTGCGTCGAGAAATTCGGCCATGATCGTGTCGGATACGAAGCGGTTGGGATACCGGAAAAGGATGAGGCAGCGTCAGGCCAGCCAGCGCTTGCGGCGGCGATAGAATTTCATGTCGCGAAAACTCTTGCGGTCGCCGCCGGAGACGCCCAGGTAGAACTCTTTCACGTCTTCATTGTTGGCCAGCTCGGAGGCGGCGCCTTCCATCACGACGCGGCCGTTTTCCAGGATGTAGCCGAAGTCGGCGTAGCGCAGTGCCACCATGGTGTTTTGCTCGGCCAGCAGGAACGACACCTTTTCCTTCTGGTTCAAATTTTTGACGATCTCGAAAATTTCTTCCACCAATTGCGGCGCCAGCCCCATCGACGGCTCGTCCAGCAGCACCATCGACGGCTGCGCCATCAGCGCGCGGCCGATCGCGCACATCTGCTGTTCGCCGCCCGAGGTGTAGCCGGCCTGCGATTTGCGCCGCACCTTCAGGCGCGGGAAGTAGGCGTAGATCTTTTCCAGTTCGTGGCGCACGTCGGCGTGACTGATCTGGCGCGTATAGGCGCCGGTCAGCAAATTGTCTTCAATCGACAAATGCGCGAAACAGTGCCGCCCTTCCATCACCTGAATCACGCCGCGCTTGACCAGGTCGTTCGGCGTCAGCTGGTCGACGCGTTCGCCGTGAAATTCGATATTGCCCTTGCTGACATCGCCGCGCTCGGCACGCAACAGATTCGATACCGCTTTCAAGGTGGTGCTCTTGCCGGCGCCGTTGGCCCCCAGCAAGGCGACGATCTTGCCGGCCGGGACTTGCAGCGACACGCCTTTCAGGACCAGGATCACGTGGTCGTAGATGACTTCGATGTTGTTGATGCTGAGCGCGGCGCGTTGGGCGGCGCTGCTCGAAGATACCGGCGCGGGCTGCGGCAGTCCAGCTTCCATGCATATACTCCTGATAACAATGGCCAATACCGGTCATTAAATGGACAATTTATCCATATACTCCATCGATATAACAATCGATGGCGGTTTTCCGGTGGCGGCCGGTTCTCGCAGCCGCCAGCGGAAAACCGTCCGTGGCGCGCACCACGGACGGAAAGCCTGCGCGGCGATTACCTCAGGCAGCCCGGGGTAATGCCTTTTTCCTTCGCATACTTGGCGGCGTTGGCCTGAAACAGCGGGTGGATCAGCGCCTTGTTGCCTTCCATCCAGTCGGAAATAATGACCCACTTGCTGCCGTCCCATTGCTGGATCTTGACCTTGCCCGAGCCTTCGTGGTTCATGCAGGAAGTCTTGATTTCCGGCAGCAGGCCGGTGGCGCCGATCTGCTTCAGGCGGGCGTTATTCATGTCGAGGTTTTCCAGCGCCCAGCGCATCTGCTCGCCGGTGATGACCTTGCCCTTGCCGAACTTGGCCTGCGCATTGCGGATCGCTTCCACCGTGATGATCGCGATCGAAACGCCGCGGTTGTAGAGTGCCGAGCCGACCTTGCTCTTGTCCTGCAGGTTGCCCTTGCCGGCGCCGTACACCACTTTCTCGATGTCGGCGATGGCCGGCGGCGTGGTGCCGGCGACGTTCCAGGTGGCGCTCATATAGCCTTTGGCGGCGGGACCGGCCGGCACCGTGTCTTCTTCCGAACCGGCCCACCAGGAACCGACGATCTGCTCACGCGGATAGCCGACCTTTTGCGCCGCCTTCAGCGCGGTCGGATTCATCACGCCCCAGCCCCAGAAAATCACGTAGTCGGGTTTTTCCTGGCGAATCTTCAGCCATTGCGCGCCTTGCTCGTTGCCCGGGTGCGCCACCGGAATCTGCACCACGCTGAATTTGCGCAGCGTCGCTTCGGCTTCCAGCGCGATGATCGGTTCCTTGCCATAGGCCGAGTCGTGATACAGATAGACGATTTTCTTGCCGGCCAGCGAATCGTTGTTCTTCGATGCCAGGTATTTGACGATCGCGGAGATCTGCATCTGGTAAGTGGTCACCAGCGGGAAGGCCCAGGGAAATACCGAGCCGTCCACCGCGTCGGTGCGGCCATAACCGGCCATCATCAGCGGCACCTTGTCCTGCACCGACTTGTCGATCAGCGCATAGGCAATGCCGGTCGACATCACGTTGAAGGCGGTGCCATGCGCGACCGGGTCCTTGGCTTTCAGGCGCTCATAGCACTCGACGCCCTTGGCATTGTTGTACTCGGTTTCGCACTCTTCCCAGGCCAGCTTGACGCCGTTGATGCCGCCATCCTTCAGGTTGACGTAGTTCATGTAGTCAATGAAACCGCCGTACCAGGCGGTACCGTTGGCGGCGTACGGGCCGACCCGGTAGCTGGGCAGCGCGACGAATTGCTCGTTGGCTTGCGCCAGCGCCTGGCTGACCGCTCCCAGCAGCGCGCAAGCGGCCACGGCGGACAGCGTGAGTTGTTTGATGAGTTTCAAGATATGTCTCCTTTATATTCGTTGAACAGATACAGCACACGACCTACTACAAAATGAAATGATGTCAATGCGGGAACGGCCACAGACGCAGTTTTTCCTTGGTGATCTGCCACAGGCGCGCCAACCCGTGTGGTTCGACGATCAAAAAGAAGATGATCAGGGCACCAAACACCATCATCTGGATATACGAGACGTCGGCGTTGGTGAACGGCAGGTTCAGCAGGGCGGCCAGCGGCGGCAGGAAGTTATCGAGCAGGATCGGCACCAGCAGGATGAAGGCCGAGCCGAGGAAGGCGCCGAGGATGCTGCCGACGCCGCCGACGATGATCATGAACAGGATGCGAAACGACAGCTCGAGTGAAAAGCCGTCCGGCTCGACCGAACCGAGATAGCAGAACGCATACAGCGCCCCGGCCACGCCGCAGTAGAACGAGCTGATGGCGAACGCCATCAGCTTGGTCTTCATCAGCGGGATGCCGATCACTTCGGCCGCCACGTCCATGTCGCGCACCGCCATCCAGGCGCGCCCGGTATTCGAGCGCACCAGGTTTTTCGCCAGCAGCGCCATCACGCAGACGATGGCCAGCACGAACAGATATTTGGTCATCGGCGTATCGATCGGGTAGCCGAACATTGTCAGCTTCTGCGCGCTGATCACGCCGGACGAGCTGTGGTTGGAAAACCAGGAGAACTTGGTCAGCACCCAGACCACGAAGAACTGCGCGGCCAGCGTCGCCACCGCCAGGTAGAAGCCCTTGATGCGCAGCGAGGGCAGGCCGAACAGCACGCCGACCCCGGCCGCGCACAGACCGGCCAGGATGAACGACAGCAGGATCGGGATGCCTTCGATGCGCAGCTGGAAGTTGTAGGCGGCATAGGCACCGACCGCCATGAAGGCGGCGGTGCCGAGCGACAGCTGGCCGGCATAGCCGGTCAGGATGTTCAAGCCGAGCGCAGCCAGCGCCAGCACCAGGAACGGGATCAGGATCGCGGAGAACCAGTATTCGCTGCCGAGCGCGGGAATCAGCAGGAAGGCGATGGCGAGCACGATCGCCATGCCGATGCGGTCTTGGCGGATGGGGAAGATCTGGCTGTCGGCCAAGTAGGAAGTCTTAAATTGGCCGGCTTCGCGGTAAAGCATTGATTCGTCTCCTGGGTGTTCTTTTATGTGGCTGGCTAGCTTTGCTGGGTGCGGCTAACTGTCATTCATTCGCAAATTTTTGCAACTGTCGTTCCTGCGGGTTTAGGCGGGAACCCAGCGGCGTTTGTAGCTAAGTAATCCGATTGCCACTTCTGGTGACTTGCCGGGGGTAGCCCGGCAGCTACTTACTTTCTTTGCTTCGTCAAAGAAAGTAAGCAAAGAAAGACGACCGCAAGACGCTGGCCTTCGGCTTCCCGTTTGTGCAGGACAAAAAATGGGAAACGAAACCAACTCGCTGCGCTCAGACATGTTTCGTTTCTGATCCATTTTCTGCCCCGCACAAACGGCAGCGTCCCAAGCGGGGATGCATCAAATTCAAAAGCAACTTCAAAACCGGCGGCGCTACACCCGGTCAATATGTTTTTCGCCAAATAGCCCTTCCGGCCGCACCAGCAAAAACAGCAGCGCGAACACATACGGGAACCAACCTTCGATGCCGCCGAAGTTGCCGCCGAACAGGTCCTGCATCACCGGCGGAATATAGATTTCCGCCAGCTTTTCCGAGGCGCCGATGATCAGGCCGCCGACGATGGCACCGGGGATCGAGGTGAAGCCGCCCAGGATCAAGACCGGTAGCGCCTTCAGTGCAGTCATGGTCAGCGCGAACTGGACGCCGTTGCGCGAA
>DATJCV010000451.1:0-3224 GCA_035497775.1 Burkholderiaceae bacterium
AGGCGGCGGCGAACTGGTCCTGCTCCTCGCGCGAAATGCCGTATTTCTTGGCGACGTTCTCGGCCGTGACGCCCATGTGGTACTGGTTGTAGACGTCCCACAAGCCGTCGACGATCATGGTGTCGACCATCTTCCAGTCGCCCATGCGCTGGCCTTCGCGCGAGCCGTTCAGCACGTGCGGCGAGGCGCTCATGTTTTCCTGGCCGCCGGCGATCACGATATCGGCGTCACCACACTTGATCGCCTGCGTCGCCAGGTGGGTTGCCTTGAGGCCGCTGCCGCACACCTTGTTGATGGTCATGCCGGGCACCATGTCGGGCAGGCCGGCGCGGATCAGCGCCTGGCGCGCCGGATTCTGGCCGACGCCGGCGGTCAATACCTGTCCCAGGATCACTTCGCTGATCATGCCGGGTTCGATGCCGGTTTTTGCCAGCAGCGCCTTGATGACCTGCGCGCCCTGGTCGGCGGCCGGTACCTTGGTCAGCGATCCGCCGAATTTACCTACTGCGGTACGTAATGCCGCAACGATGACGACGTCGTCCATTTTGATTTCCTTTCGGGAGCATGGAAAATTTATAGATCACTACATTAAGTTAGCCCCAACAGAAGCCTGCCGCAAGTCGTAAAAATACGCTGCCGGCGCCGATGGCGCAGCGGGGATTGCGCCGGTCGATGATTGTTGCTGTAATGAACGGCAATCTCCGACACTCCTTATTCTTTGGTCTCGCCGCTATCTTTCCCATCTCGTTCATTTCCCCTCATAAATATTAGAAACAGGAGCACCCCATGTCGATCGCCCCCCAAATGTTATGGACACCTTCGCCGCTGCGCATTGAGCGTAGTCGCATGTACGACTACATGCGCTGGCTGGAGCGCGAAAAATCGCTGGCGTTCGCTGATTACCATGCGCTGTGGCAATGGTCGGTCGATCATCTCGAGGATTTCTGGGAATCGATCTGGCAATACTTTGAAGTGTGCAGTTCGGCGCCGTACCGGCAGGTGCTGGATGCGCACAAGATGCCGGGCGCCAAATGGTTCGACGGCGCGCACCTGAATTTCGCCGAGCAGGTATTCCGCTTCCACACCGACGACGAAGCCGGGCAGCCGGCGATCATCGCGCAGTCGGAACTGCGGCCGCTGACGCAGCTGTCGTGGCGTGAGCTGCGGCAACAGGTCGGAGCGGTGGCGTACAGCCTGCGCGCGCTCGGCATCGGCCCGGGCGGCCGCGTCGCAGCGTACGTGGCGAGTATCCCGGCAGGGGCGGTGGGGGTTTTCGCCTGCGCCTCGATCGGCGCGATCTGGTCCAGTTGTTCGCCCGACATGGGCAGCGCCGGCGTGCTCGACCGCTTCCGCCAGATCGACCCGAAATTGCTGATCGCGGTCGACGGCTACCGCTACGGCAGCAAGGACTTCGACCGGCTGCCGGTGCTGGAGGTGATGCGGCGCGAATTGCCGACGCTGGCGCACACGGTGCTGCTGCCCTATCTGAATCCGCAAGCCACGCTGCCGGATACGGTGCTGTGGGGCAGGCTGCTGCAGCCGGCGGTGCCGCCGCAACCTATCCGCTTCGAACAGCTGCCGTTCGACCATCCGCTGTGGATCCTGTATTCGTCCGGCACCACCGGCATGCCGAAGCCGATCGTGCACGGCCATGGCGGCGCGCTGCTGGAAACCCTGAAGGGCCATGCGCTGCAGCTCGACCTCGGGCCAGAGGATCGCTTTCACTGGTATTCGACCACCGGCTGGATCATGTGGAATTCGCAGGTGACGGGCCTGCTGGTCGGCGCCGCCATTTGCATCTACGACGGCAATCCCGGCGCGCCCGATCTCGGCACGCTGTGGCAATTCGCCGAGCGCGCCGGCGTCACGTTCTTCGGCGCCGGCGCCGCCTATTACGCCAACTGCATGAAGGCCGGCATCGTGCCGAACCAGGTGGCCGACCTGCGGCGCCTGCGCTCGGTCGGCTCGACCGGTTCGCCCTTGCCGCAGGAAGCCTACGAGTGGATCTATGCCAACATCGGCCGCGACCTGCTGCTGGCCTCGATCTCGGGCGGCACCGACATCGCCGCCGCCTTCGTCGGCGCCTGCCCGATCCTGCCGCTGTATTCGGGCGAGATGCAGGCGCGCGGCCTCGGCATCGCCGCCTATGCGCTCGATGAGCAGGGCCAGCCGCTCGACGACGCGGTGGGCGAACTGGTAGTGACCGAACCGATGCCGTCGATGCCGCTGTATTTCTGGAACGATCCGGACGGCTTGCGCTACCACGACAGCTATTTCGACGTCTATCCGGGGCTGTGGCGGCACGGCGACTGGATCCGCATCACGCCGCGCGGCGGCGCCGTCATCTATGGCCGCTCCGACACCACCATCAATCGCCACGGCATCCGCATGGGCACCAGCGAAATCTACCGCGCGGTGGAAGAGATGCCGGAGGTGCTGGACAGCCTGGTGGTCGATCTCGAATACCTCGGGCGCGAATCCTACATGCCGCTGTTCGTCGTGCTGCGCCCGGGCGTCGCGCTGGACCAGGCGCTGATGCAACGCATCAAGGACAACATCCGCAATGCGCTGTCGGCGCGCCATGTACCGAACGAGATTTTTGCGGTGGCGGAAATCCCGCGCACCTTGTCGGGCAAGAAGATGGAATTGCCGATCAAGAAATTGCTGCTGGGGACGCCGATCGACAAGATCGCCAACCGCGATGCGATGAGCAATCCCGATTCGCTGAACTATTTCGTCGCCTTTGCGCGGCGGCGGCAGGCGGCCGCCGGGGCTTGATGCCGCCCGATGCCGGTGGCGGCGTCGCGCCAATTACCGTGCAGGAAGGTCTAGACTTCGCTGCCGACGATCGGCTGGATATAGGCGGCGTCGGAGAAGGCCTGGTTCACCTGCGTGGCGTCGACGTTCGGTTGCACGCTCGGCTAGCGGCCTGCCAGCAGGTCGCGCTGGAAGCCGGCCGCGATGTCGAGCGTGAAGGTGAGCGGCCGACATCCATGCCGGCGTCCATCTGCTGCCGGCTGATCACGTCTGGCGGCATGAATTGCGGCGAATGGAAGGCATTGATGATGCGCGCCGACAGCGGTGACTGGTCTTCGTCGACCATCGCCAGCGGTGCCTTGTTGAGCGTGTCGGACATGCCGGTGGCCGCGGTATAGATCGCGTCGCCTTATTTCAAGTTCGGCGCCCTGCTGATCGGGCAGACCGTCAGCATCCTGCAGTTCCTT
>DATJCV010000452.1:0-5456 GCA_035497775.1 Burkholderiaceae bacterium
GGAGATAGCCGACGCTGTCCTCGACCTGGAAATCCTGCAGTGAAAAAAGTGGCGCGGGCTGTTCCATTCTGCATCGAAATAATAATTGTCTGGGCAATTATAAATCGCGGATGAAATCTGCGTGCAATGGGTAGTAAAAAATAATGCGTGCGTCACTGCAGTCGTCTGGCGATATTTTTTCGAACCATTCCACCGCTTTGTGGTGAGTTGGCGCATCGCCTAATCGAGTTGCGCTGCCATGAGAACGATAGGAAAATCATGAGCAGTTTTATGACCTAGATATAAAAATGATGGAGTATGTTGTATAAGTATATATTTTATGCTCGTAAAAACGTATGAGTATATGGAGTATATGGTGCCGGATCGGGTTGCAGCCTGCGCAATCAAGCGCGTTCAGCTCGAAAAAAATCCGGCCGCAGCCGGATTTTTTGGTGGCAAAGCGGCAAGCAGCGCCGCTACAGCACTTCGCTGGCGTGATCGGCCAGGCGCGAGCGTTCGCCGCGCGCCAGCGTGACATGGCCACTATGCGCCCAGCCCTTGAAGCGGTCGACCACGTAGGTCAGCCCACTGGAGCCTTCCGTCAGGTAGGGCGTATCGATTTGCGCGATATTGCCGAGACAGATGATCTTGGTGCCGGGGCCGGCACGCGTGACCAGGGTCTTGATCTGTTTTGGCGTCAGGTTTTGCGCCTCGTCGACGATCACGAATTTATTGACGAAGGTGCGTCCGCGCATGAAGTTCAGCGACTTGATCTTGATGCGGGAACGGATCAGGTCTTGGGTTGCGGCGCGGCCCCATTCGCCGGCGTCTGAGTCGGATTTGTTCAGCACTTCCAGGTTGTCGTCGAAGGCGCCCATCCACGGCGACATTTTTTCTTCCTCCGTGCCTGGCAAGAAGCCGATGTCTTCGCCCACCGGCACCGTGACGCGGGTGACGATGATTTCGCTGTAGGTCTTGGTTTCCAGCACCTGCGCCAAGCCAGCCGCGAGGGCCAGCAAGGTCTTGCCGGTGCCGGCCTGGCCCAGCAGCGTGACGAAATCGCACTCCGGATCCATCAGCAGGTTCAGGGCGAAGTTCTGTTCACGATTGCGCGCGGTAATGCCCCAGACGTTGTTCTTGCTGTGGCCGTAATCACGCAGGGTAGTGAGCACCGCCGTCTTGCCGTTGATCTGGGTGACGTGGCCATAGAATGCCGCTTCGCCATTCTTCGGCTCGGTATACACGAACTGGTTGACCAGCATGGCCGGCACCAAGGGCCCGGAAAGGCGATAGAAGGTGTAGCTGGTGCCATGGCGGTTTTCCTGCCACGACTCCATGCCTTTGCCATGCTTGTTCCAGAAATCATCAGGCAACTGCATGATGCCGGAATACAGCAGGTCGGTATCTTCCAGCACATGGTCGTTGAAGTATTCCTCGGCCGGCAGCCCCATCGCGCGCGCCTTGATGCGCATGTTGATGTCCTTCGACACCAGCACGATGGCGCGGCCCGGATGCTGATGTTCCAGCGCGCGCACCACGCCCAGGATCTGGTTGTCCGCCTTGCCAGTCGGCAAGCCTTCCGGCAGCACGCCGTTTTCCAGCTTGGTCTGGAAGAACAGGCGCCCCTTGGCTTCCTTGTTGCCGAGCTTGGCGAGCTGGATGCCGTCATCGATCGCATCATCGGCAATATCCGCCATCAACGCATCCAGCGAGCGCGATACTTGGCGCGCATTGCGTGCCACTTCGGACATGCCCTTCTTGTGGTTGTCCAGTTCTTCCAGCGTCACCATCGGCAGGTAGATGTCATGCTCTTCAAAGCGGAACAGTGAAGTCGGGTCGTGCATCAGGACATTGGTGTCGAGCACGAACAGCTTGGTAATCCCGGTGCGGTCGGCGGCGCGGCTGGTGCTGGACTTGATGCGCGAGTCGACGTTGACCGGCTTGGGAGGAGCGGCCTTGGCGGCAGGCGCCTTGGCAACAGGCGCTCTCGCCGTCGGCTGATTTTTGGCGACTGGTGCCGGCTCGATCAACTGGATGCGCGGCTTGACGGTTTTACCGGCTTCCGCTTTTGGGAAATCAGCGACTGACAACAGGGTGGCGGGTTTGGTGGGTAATTTCGGTAACGGCATCAGAACCTCAATCTCTAGAATATTCCAGTGCGCCGGCGATGCGCGGAGGAACCAAGACTGGCGACATGCCAGGTGGGAAATAAAAAAAACCGCTTGCGACGGCGCCTGGCCTGTCCGCAAACGGTTTTCGGGGAGGAGGTGCTACTGTTTGAATTCAATGGTTAGGCAAGTGCTGTGACATATTCGAGAACTTCGTCCACGTGACCTGGAACCTTCACTCCACGCCATTCTTTCACCAATCTGCCAGCGTCGTCAATCACAAATGTACTGCGCTCGATGCCGCGCGATTGCCGCCCATACAGCGTCTTCAGTTTCATTACGCCGAACAGTTCGCAAACCTGTTCCTCGGGATCGGAAATCAGCTCGAACGGCATGCCGAGCTTGGCTTTGAACGATTCATGCGAACGCAGGCTGTCGCGGCTGACTCCAACGATGTCAGCGTTTGCCTGCTGGAACTGCGGATACAGTTCGCGAAAACGGATGCCTTCGGTGGTGCAGCCCGGTGTGTTGTCTTTTGGGTAAAAATACAAGACCAGCTTTTTGCCCTGGTAATCCGCGAGAGTAAAAGTCTTGTCACTGGTCATTGGCGCCGAAAAATCGGGAACAATTTCGTTCAACTGCGGTAAATTTTCTACCACGGCATTCTCCACTGCGTTGGCGCTACGTTGGCCATGTACGGCTGGTTGTTGGTGATATTGATGGATGCGCCGCTCATGGCGCGCACTGCAACGAGTCGGCTACTGCACCAGCAAGCTGCCCGAACGGCCCGGCAACTCGGCAAAGCGGATCGCCGCCAGCGGCAATGCCTGATCTTTTACATGCTGGTAGTGATCGGCCATCGAGGCAAATTGATAGCCCTGCGCGCGCCATCCCTGTAACAGTTGCTCGAATATGGGGGCAAGTTTTTGCCCTTCAAGCTCGGCGTGCAGGGTGAATACGTGGTCGCGCTTGTTTTCGGTCAAGCGCAGCAAGTGGGACGCGATGCTGGCGGGCGTCATCAGTGCGCCGTCAATGGTGCGACCCAGCAATTCGTCCAGCGTCGGCAGCGTGGTCGGCAACTGGACGCAGGCCAGCGTTTCGCCGTCCACCTGCAGCCGGTGCGGCCCCGCTTCGGGATCCGCGAGCGCGCCGGATTCGGTCAGCATGGCGCGGCCATCGGATGCGTAGGCCATGCCAAAGATATCCAGTTGGCGCAAGGCGTGCGCATTCATCTGCCAGCCGGCGGCGCCGTGGGTAGCGGGCGCGGCGCCGAAAATATCGACGAAACGGTCGAACGAGCGCTGCATGATTTTTTGCGTCCAGGCGGCGTCGCGCTGTTGCACATGGTCTTGCCAAACTCGGTGATCCCAGGTGTGGATGCCGCATTCATGGCCGGCGGCGCGCACTGCGCGCATGGTGTCGGCGCAGGTCTTGCCGATATCCGGCGCCGGCAGCAGCACGCCGTACAGTAGGGTTTTCAGACCATAGTGTTCGAGCACCGAGGTGCGCGACACCTTGCTGAAAAAACCGGGCCGCAAGACTTGGCGCAGGGCCCAGCCGGTATGGTCGGGGCCAAGCGAGAACAGAAACGTGGCGCGGGCGCCGTGGCGGCCGAGCAGGCGCACCAGATTCGGCACGCCTTCGCGCGTGCCGCGGTAGGTGTCGGCGTCGATTTTCAGAGTCAGCAGCGGCACGTCAGCCTTGTGGATAGCAGCGCCTGAGCGCAATTATGGAGATGCCATGCAGCGGCGCGCCCGGCAGGGCGCGCTGCCTCAATTCATCAACGCTTTTGCTGCGCCTACCTGGCTGCGGTAGGAGTCGAAAATGATGCGCAGCGTATCGGCCATCGAGGTGCTCGGACTCCACTCCAGTTCGGCGCAGGTATTGGTGATTTTCGGCACCCGGTTCTGCACGTCCTGGTAGCCCTTGCCATAGTAGGCGGCGGAAGTGGTTTCCAGCAGCTGTACTTGCTTGACTGCGGCGGCGTACTCGGGATATTCGGCAGCCAGTTTCAGCATCATCGCGGCCAGGTCGCGGATCGAATAATTGTTGACCGGATTGCCGATGTTGTAGATCTTGCCGCTGGCGATGCCGTCCTTGTTGGCGATGATCTTGATCAAGGCATCGATGCCGTCGCCGACGTGGGTGAAGGCGCGTTTTTGCAGGCCGCCGTCGACCAGCGAAATGTTTTCGCCGCGCACGATGTGGCCAAAGAATTGTGTCACCACGCGCGAGCTGCCTTCCTTCGGCGTGTGGATCGAATCCAGCCCGGGGCCGATCCAGTTGAATGGCCGGAACAGCGTGAAGTTCAAGCCTTCCATGCCGTAGCCCCAGATCACGCGGTCCATCAGCTGCTTGGCGCAGGAGTAGATCCAGCGCGGCTTGTTGATCGGGCCGCAGATCAATTCCGATTCTTCCGGGTCGAATTCCTCGTCGTGGCACATGCCATACACTTCCGAGGTCGAGGGGAACACCAGGTGCTTGCCGTACTTGGCGGCGGAACGCACGATCGGCAGATTGGCCTCGAAATCCAGTTCGAATACGCGCAGCGGCTGCTGCACGTAGGTGGACGGGGTGGCGATCGCCACCAGCGGCAGGATCACGTCGCATTTCTTGACGTGGTACTCGACCCATTCCTTGTTGATCGTGATGTCGCCTTCGAAGAAGTGCATGCGCGACTTGTATGCCGGGTCTTCCAGGACGTCGGTGATGCGGTCGGTCATCATGTCCATGCCGTACACATGCCAGTCGGTGGTTTCCAGGATGCGCTTGGACAGGTGGTGGCCGATGAAGCCGTTGACGCCGAGGATGAGGACTTTTTTCATGACAATTTTTGGTTATTTAAGAGGGTTGCGCGCGGCCAGGATGGCTTGCCGCAATTGCTGCGGCGTGGCTGCTTCGCCGTCCGCCGCGAGTTCCAGAATCAGCAGGGCACGCGCATCGGCGCCGACGCCGAGCATGCGACTATCCACCACCGCCAGCCCGGGCGGCAAATCGGGAAACGATTCGTCCGCCAGGCGCGCGCGCCGGATGGTCCAGGTCTGGCCGGCCAGTTCGGTAAACGCGCCGGGGTAGGGCGGTGCTACCGCCCGGTGCAGATTGTAGATGGCTTGCGCCGGCTGTTGCCAGTCGATGCGGCCGTCTTCCGGTTTGCGGCCGCCGAAGTAGCTGCCTTGCTCCAGGTTGTTCGGCAGGCTGGGCGGATGGCCGGCCAGCAAGGCCGGCAGGACCTTCCATAAAGTCTGCTCGGCAGCCACCGTCACCTTGCCGAACACGTCGTAGGCGGTATCGTCGGGCAGGATCGGCACCGCGGTTTGCGCCAGGATCGCGCCGGCATCCGGCTTGGCCGCCATTTCGTGCAAGGTGGCG
>DATJCV010000453.1:0-3373 GCA_035497775.1 Burkholderiaceae bacterium
GCCGCCATGCCCGGCTTCAGGGCGCCGATGTCGTCGCGGTTCAGCACCTTGGCGCCGCCCAGCGTCGCGATTTCCAGCGCCTGGCGCGCGCTCATCGCCGCCGGGCCGAGGCTATCCCAGTGGCCGACGCGCTGCAGCAGCATGGCCTGCCGCGCTTCGCCCAGCAGGTGGGCGCCGTCGTTCGAGGCCGAGCCGTCGACACCGAGGCCGACCGGGACGCCGGCGTCGAGCATCTTGCGCACCGGCGCGATGCCGGAAGCCAGCCGCATGTTGGAGCAGGGGCAGTGAGCGACGCCGGTATGGGTATGGCCGAACAGCGCGATGCCGGCGTCGTCCAGCTGCACGCAGTGCGCGTGCCAGACGTCGTGCCCGACCCAGCCGCAATCCTCGGCATACTGCGCCGGCGTCATGTTGAATTGTTCGCGGCTGTAGGCGACGTCGTTCAGGTTTTCCGCCAGATGGGTGTGCAGCGAGACGCCGTAGTTGCCACCATAACTGCGCGCCAGTGTCGCCGCTTCGCGCATCAGGTCGCGCGACACCGAGAACGGCGAGCAGGGCGCGACCACGATGCGCTGCATCGCGTAGCGGCTGGCGTCATGGTAGGTCTCGATCAGGCGCTGCGTGTCTTTCAAAATCGCCGCTTCATCCTCGACCACGCGGTCCGGCGGCAGGCCGCCTTTGGACTGGCCCACGCTCATGGCGCCGCGCGCGGCATGAAAGCGCATGCCGATTTCCTGCGCCGCTTCGATGCTGTCGTCGAGCCGGCAGCCGTTGGGGTAAATGTACAGGTGGTCGCTGCTGGTGGTGCAGCCGGACAGCATCAGCTCGGTCATCGCGGTCTGCGTCGAGACCCGGATCATTTCCGGCGTCAGCCCCGCCCACACCGGATACAAATTGGTCAGCCATTCAAATAGCTCGCCATCCTGCGCGGTGGGAATCGCGCGCGTCAGGCTCTGGTACATGTGGTGGTGGGTATTGATCAGACCCGGCAGCACGACATGGTGGCGGGCGTCGATGATTTCATCGGCGCTCTGCGGCAGTTCGCTGCTCGCGCCGACCTGTTCGATCACATTGCCGCGGATGAAGACGGCGCCGTCGGCGATTTCGCGGCGGGTGTCGTCCATCGTGACGACGACGGCGGCGTTCTTGATCAGAAGGGTTTTGGTCATGGGTTCGGTTGGGTAGCGGCGTTGGGGGGAAATATGAGACGACGCTTCCTACCCTGCCGTTCCCGCATGTTTTTGGCGGGCACGACAGGTGAGCGGATGGATGGCGCTACGCCGCCGGCGGCTGGAAATTGCGCAAAAAATCCAGAAAGATCTGCGCCGAAATTTCAGCGTCGTCAGCGGTCATGGTTTCCAGTGGATTGTGGCTGATGCCGCCGTTGCCGCAGCGCGTGAACAGCATCGCGACGTCGGTAATGCGCGCCATCGCCATCGCGTCGTGGCCGGCGCCGGACAGCAGTTCGAAGGCCGGCACGCCGGCGCGTTCGGTGGCCGCCGCCAGTTGCCGCATCAGCCACGGCGCGCACGGCGCGGCGCGCGCGCAGACCGCGCGTTCCACCTTGACGTCGATTCCGCGCCGGGCGCAGATGGTGTCGATTTCCTGCAGCACGTCAGCCACCGCCGCATCGCGCGTGGCGTCGTCGGCGGCGCGGATGTCGAGCGAAAGCCGGCAAGCGCCCGGGATCACGTTGACCGAGCCATGTGGCACCTGCAACTGGCCGACCGTGCCGACCAGCGACGGCGCCTGGCTGCAGCGGCGTTCGACGTACAGGATGATTTCGGCGGCGGCAGCGGCGGCATCCTTGCGCATCGTCATTGGCGTGGTGCCGGCATGGCTGGCGACGCCGGTGAGTTCGACCTGGTAGCGCGAACTGCCGGCGATCGAAGTGACGATGCCGACCGGCAGATTGTGTTGCAACAACACCGGACCTTGTTCGATGTGGACTTCGACGTAGGCCAGCAGATCCGCCGGATTACGGCCGATGAGCGGAATCCGGTCGGGATCGTGGCCCGCTGCTTGCAGCGCCGCGCGCATGGTGATGCCGTCGGCATCGGTCTTGTCCAGCAGGCCCAGGTCGAACTGGCCGATCACGGCATTGCTGCCCAGGAAGGTGCTCTTGAAGCGCACCCCTTCCTCTTCCGAGAAGCCGATCACTTCCAGATGAAACGGCAGCTTCTCGCCGCGCTGGTGCAACTGCCGCACCACCGCGATCGGCAGCAGGATGCCTGCGCGGCCGTCGTACTTGCCGCCGTTGCGAACGGTGTCGTAGTGCGAGCCGGTGATCAGGGTTTTGGCGTTTGGCGTATCGGACAGGTAACGGCCAACCACATTGCCGACGGCATCGATCTCGACCTGCATGCCGGCATCAGTCATCCATGTCGCCAATTGCGCGGCGGTCTTGCGGTGCGCTGCAGTCAGGTAGGCGCAGGTCAGGCCGCCTTCGTCGTCACTCCAGGCGGCCAGAGTTTCCGCCCGTTGCATGATCTCGGTGCCGAGCTGTGGCGCCAAGCCGAGCAGGTCGTTGAGGCGCAGTTCGGCGATGCGGTGGATCTGGCGCAGGCATTCCGCCATTTCGTCGGCCGGCTGGTTTTTCAGGCGCCGGGCGAAGGTCTCGATGATGGCGCTGCGCGACAGGCCCTGTCCGTCCGCGCCTTTGACCGCGAGGATGAAGGGAAAGCCGAAGCGCTCGTTGTAGTCGGCATTCAGCTTTTGCAGCGTGGCGAATTCCTCCGGGCTGCATCGATCGAGGCCGGCCTTGGCCTGTTCGCCGGTCGATTCAGCGGTCAGCTGACCGGCGACGGCCGCCTTGCCGGCCAGTTCCGGATGGGCGCGGATCAGGCCCAGCTGCTGCTCGTGGCCTTGCTGCGAGAGCGCGCCGGCAAGCGTCACCGGCGACATCGCGCCGGCCAGCGTGAACGGCGTGATCACGTTGACCTGGCCGTGGCTGGCCATGGCGATCAGCCCTTCCGCCATCGGCTCGTCGAGCTGCAGCGGCGAGTTGGTGTTGATGATGGCGGTGAATACCGGCATTTCGTCGGCCAGCTTTTCGCGCGTGGTGCCGAGCGAGATGGCGACCATTTCAAGCGCATCCAGTGCCCGGCCTTCGCCCAGCGCCTGCGGCTGCCAATTTTTGTCCAGCAGGGTGATTTCGGCATAATACAGGTCGAGATGGCGCGTATTTTGGTGCAGGTCGAGCGGTTCGAACGGTCCGCCGCCTTCCTGGTGCAGCACGTTGAACGACTGCACCAGTTTCAGGTAATCGCACATCTCGGCATAGGTGCCGGGCCGGCGGCCACGGTCATTGTCCATCACATAGGCAGGCCCGCCGACCGAAGACAGGATGCAGTGCGAACCGCCGACCTTGACG
>DATJCV010000454.1:0-3016 GCA_035497775.1 Burkholderiaceae bacterium
GCCGCTGTGCATGCTGATCATGGCCGCGGCGTAGGCGCCGATGCCCATGAAGGCGGCATTCGCCAGCGACAGCAGGCCGCACGACAGCGTGACGTAAATCGACAGCGCCAACATGGCGTTGACGCCGATGCCGTACACGACGGCGCTATAGGTTGCCCAGAAACCTTCCCACCATTCAAGCATGTCAGGCCTTTCTTTCCAGTACTTTGCCAAACATGCCCGAGGGTTTGACCAACAAGATGAGGAACAGCAGTCCGAACGCCACGGCGTCGCGGAAATCGCTGGAGATGTACGCCACGGTCAGCACTTCGGCGAAGCCGAGGAACAGGCCGCCGATCATGGCGCCGCGGATGTCGCCCATGCCGCCCAGGATGATCACGGCGATGCCCTTGTGCAGCATCGGCTGTCCCATGAACGGGGAAATGGCGTTGAACGACAGGCCGACCAGGACGCCGGCGGCACCGCCCAGGGCGGCAGCGGTGAACGAGGTCAGATAGAACAGGCCTTCGACGTTGATGCCGAGCAGATAGGCCGCTTTCGGCGATTCGGCGATGGCGCGCAACGCCCGGCCCAGCTGGGTGCGGCGCATGATGACCAGCAGCACCAGCATCAGCAATACGGAAATGCCGACGATTGCGATCTGCAGCTCAGTCAAGTGCAGATGGCCGATATTGAAACTTTGCTCCGGGATCGTGCCGAACGGGAAGCGCTTGTTCTCGGCGCCGAACAGGCCCTGCGCCAGATTGGTCAGCATGATCGCGACGCCAATGGTGGCGATCATTGGAATCAAGTGCGGCGCATTGCGTGCGCGCAGCGGTTTCAGGATCAGGTAGTCGACGACCAGTCCGATCGTTCCCGCCACCAGCATCGCCGCCAGCAGCGCCAGCCAGAGCGGCATCGCCAGCTTGTCGACCAAGAGCAGCGCGGAATAACTGCCGAGCATGAAAATCGCGCCATGCGAAAGGTTGATGACGCCAAGCACGCCGAAGATCAGCGTGAAGCCGAGCGCGAACAGTGCATAGACGCTGCCCAGCGAAAGGGCGTTGATGAGTTGTTGTTCGAGCATGGTGCCTGCAAATTAAAACGGAGGCATTTTCGACTCTGCGCCGGAAATGCCTCGTTACTACCAACTGAAAAAAAATATTCAGCGCGTAAGCATGCGGGCTTGCGGCCCGCAATGCCGGCCAATGCCTATTTCAGCAATACGAACTTGCTGCCCTTGCCGATATTGACGATCGCATCCTGCTGCGCGTCGTAGCCGACCGGCTTGCCGTCTTTTGAAGCCGGTGCCGGGCGGAAGGCGAACGGCCCGGTGGCGCCGTCCCACTTCACGTTCGGCAGCGCAGTACGCACCGCTTCACGGTCTTTTTCCAGGTTGCCGGACAGCTTCACGCCTTTCAGCGCTTCGGCCATGATATGCATCGCGTCGTAGGCTTGCGCCGCGAACTGGTCCGGATCAGCCTTGAACTTGGCCTGATAGGCGGCGATGAACGCCTTGTTGGCCGGCGCGGTGTTTTCCGACGACCACGGGCTACCCATGATGGTATCGTCGGCGGCATCTTTGGCGATGTCGAACAGCTTCGGCGAATTGAAGCCGTTGCCGCCGATGAACGGCTGCTTCATACCGAGCGAACGGGTCTGCAGGATGATGTTGCCGGCTTCTTCGGCCAGGCAGGAACAGACGATGGCATCGGGATTGGTGGCCTTGATCTTGGTCAGCTGTGCCTTGAAGTCGACGTCACCCTTGGCGTAGGTCTCGGTGGTGGTGACCGGAATTTTCTGGTCGGCCAGCGCCACCTTGAAGGCGTCATAACCGGCCTTGGTGAAGGCGTCGTCGTTGCCGTAGATGACCGCGACTTTCTTCAGGCCGAAATGCTTGACGGCGACGCGGGTGGTGACCGGCAGCACGTCGGATTCCATCACCGAGTTGCGGAAAGTGTACGGACCCATCGCGGTAATGCCGTCGGCGGTATTGCTGGTGCCGAATACCACGACCTTGGCGGCGTTGGCGATCGGATCGGCGGCAAAGGCCGAGTTCGATAGCGTCGGGCCGAATACTGCCAGCACCTTGTCCTGGAAAATCAGCTTCTTGAAGACGTTGATCGCTTCTTCCTTCTTGCCTTGCTCATCCTCGACCACCAGCACCAGCTTGTTGCCGTTGACGCCGCCTTTGGCGTTGATTTCGTCGGCTGCCAGCGTGAAGCCGTTCTTGATCGCGGTGCCGTATTTTGCGGCTGGACCGGTCAACGCTTCCGCCGCGCCAAGCTTGATGTCGGCAGCAAAGGCAGAGCTGACGACCCCGGCTCCGATCAAGAGCAAAGGCAGGGTTTTAAACAGATGATGGATGCGCATCTCTTTCTCCGAGGATGTGAAAATTGTTATGAAATTTGCTTGCGCCGGGAATATGACTTTACCGACGGGTGACAAATCCGGCTGTTTTTACAGGGTAAACGGGCGTGGAACAAAAGCGAACGCTCGTTAGCCCGTGCATTATGCCACCAAGCGTTGCCTGTATAAAACTGCTTTGTTTTTGTGCGTGGCGCAAGCGACCGGCTGCGGCATCGGAGGCGCATGGCGCCGTGAGGCCTGCGCCGCCGGGGCGCTCTTTCGCTTGGTATTGATCGCGAGTCTGTTGTCGAGCAGCAGAAATACAACTGGGTTTAACGATTAAATTAGAGAGTATATTGTTGATATGTCGATTTTATCTATGAAATAAGAATCCTTTATCGGGAGTATGTTTAATGGGAGAGCCGCCGCGAGGACAGCATGGTGCAACTGCTCACACCGACTCAGCCCTGTTTCTCGTCCTGCGGGCAGTGGATATGGCCGGTTGCCGGCGCGGCGTTGGACGCGAGGTGCGGATCGCAGTACAATCCCGCCCGTCATTGGGGAGTAGCCGCCCTTCTTTCGGAAGGGGCCTGCGTCAACATACTTGACCGTTCGGTCATGGCGCAGGCAGTTCCCGACCTGGCGAGACCTTTGACCATCGTGCCTCCGGACTGGCCGGGGATGCGCG
>DATJCV010000455.1:0-4626 GCA_035497775.1 Burkholderiaceae bacterium
ACATGGCGGCGCTGGCAGCCACCACCCGTGCCGGCTGCCCGTTCTGCGTCGAGCAAGTAAACCGGATCACACCGCGCTTTACGCCGGAGTTTCTGCAGGATTTTGCCACCCCCGGCAGCGCGGTTGCCGACGGCCGTCTGCAGCGCGGCGGGGCCACGCTGTTTCCCAACTTGTTCCCGTACGACGATATTTCCGCGATCGCGGTGATGTCGCAGGCGCATTACCTGGAATCGGCGCAGTTGCCGGCCACCGTGGTAGCCGATACCGTCAAGCTGGCGCGCGACTTCTTTGCCCATTGCTTGCGTCGCAATCGGGTGGACGTCGAGAGTTATGGCTTGCTGACCTGGAACTACTTGCCAGCCGCGGGCGGCTCGCAAATGCATCCGCACATGCAGGTGGCCTTGACCGCCCATCCCGGCAACCGACTGGCGCGCGAACTGGCGGCGGAGAGCGCGTATCAGCAACGCCACGGGCGCACCTACGCGGCCGATCTGCTGGCCGCCGAACGTGACGGCCCACGCTGGCTGATGGCCGATGCGGCCGCCGCCTGGCTGGTGCCGTACGCGCCGACCGGGGTGATGGGCGACGCCTTGGCGCTGTTTCCCGGTAAAAGCCGGCTGACCGATCTGGCGGATGCCGATATCGATGCCTTCGCGGCGTCGCTCATCACCCCGGTCGGCGCGTACGGCACCAGCCAGGCGGCGGCCGCATCGGCCACCAGCCAGCGTGGGCCGTCACGTTCGGCGGCCAGCAGATCGGCCGCGTAGGGGCGCCCATGGCGTTGCTGATACGCGCTCTCCGCCGCCAGTTCGCGCGCCAGCCGGTTGCCGGGATGGGCGGTCAGGGCCACCTGCATGTGCGGATGCATTTGCGAGCCGCCCGCGGCTGGCAGGTAGTTCCAGGTCAGCAAGCCATAGCTCTCGGCATTCGCCAGGTTGCGGCGCAGGCAATGGGCAAAGAAGTCGCGTGCCAGCTTGACGGTATCGGCCACCACGGTAGCCGGCAACTGCGCCGATTCCAGGTAATGCGCCTGCGACATCGCCGCGATCGCGGAAATATCGTCGTATGGAAACAGGTTGGGAAACAGCGTCGCTCCGCCGCGTTGCAGGCGGCCGTCGGCAACAGCGCTGCCGGGAGCGGCAAAATCCTGCAGAAACTCCGGCGTGAAGCGCGGTGTGACCCGGTTCACTTGCTCGACGCAGAACGGGCAGTTGGCACGGGTGGTGGCCGCCAGCGCCGCCATGTCGGGCGCTTGCGGCGTCAGGCCGGTGAAGTGGCAGATGCGCGCGCTGTCGCCGCTGAGCGGATCGAAACGGATTTCGCTTTCGATCTCGGTGCGGGCGAAATCCCGGCGCGGATCGAGCAAGGCGGTCAGTTTTTTTTCGGAGCGGAAGGCGAGGTTCATGCTGGAATCCATTTGAAAATCCGATGCCATCAAGCGGCACCAACTTGTCGCGGCGCGCTCGCCGTTTGGCCGGCACGAATCGTTTCCAACAGCGCGCGCATCGGGGCCGGGATCGCAGCCGGGCGGCGGCTGATGCGATCCACGTAGACGTGCACGAAATGCCCTTGCGCCGCCGCACTGTGCTGGCTTTCGCGGAAAATCCCGACTTCATAGCGCACGCTGGAACTGCCCAGCTGCGCCACGCGCAGGCCGGCCGTCACCAGGTCAGGGAAGGACACCGCCTCGAAGTAATTGCAGCGGGTTTCGACCACCAGCCCGATCACCGGGCTGTGTTCGATATCCAGCACGCCGTTGGCGATCAGGAACTGGTTGACCACGGTGTCGAACCAGCTGTAATACACCACGTTGTTGACGTGGCCGTAGGCATCGTTGTCCGACCAGCGCGTGGTGATCGGATGAAAATGCCGATAGTCGGCACGCGCATTCGCTGGTTCCCTCATTTCTTCCTCACCACAAAAGCCACGCCGGCGACCGCCAGCACCAACCCGGCCAGCCCGATCAGGCTGAACGATTCGCCAAACATGAGCCACGCCATCAATGCCGTGGTCGGCGGTGTCAGATACATCAGGCTGGCGACCTGGGTCGCGGCATTTTGCCGCACAAGCGCGTACAGCAGGAAAATCGCCCCGATCGACAGCGCCAGCACCGACCACAACAAGGCACCGATGAAGCGCGGCGTCCATTGCACCGACTCCAGCGCCGGCGAAAAATGCTCGTACCAGATCGCGAACGGCAGCAGCACCACGATCGAGGCCGCGAACTGGATGATGGTGCCGGTACGCAAATCGAAATGGGCACAGTATTTTTTCTGGTACAGCGTGCCGAACGTGATCGACAGCAGCGCAAACACGCACAAGCCGATGCTGGCGGCGGACAAGCCGCTAAGACTGATCTTGTTGGCCACCACCAGCGCCACCCCGACCAAACCGAGCAACAAGCCCAGCCACTGTCGACGCTGCACCGATTCGCCCACCATTCCGGCCGAAAACGCCGTCAGGATCGGCTGCAGCCCGACGATCAGCGCCGACAATCCGGCCGGCATGCCGAGCTTGATCGCGCACCAGACGCCGGCCAGATAGCCGGCCTGGATCAGCACCCCAGCCACCGCGACATGGCGCATGCGGCCGACCGGCCACGGCGCGCGCAGCAGCAGTACCAGCGGCAGCAGGACGACCAGCACGCCGATGAAGCGCAACAGCAGAAAGGTCAGCGGCGGCGCATACGGCAAGCCGTATTTGGCCACGATGAAGCCGGTGCTCCAGATCAGCACGAACACCAGCGGCATGGCCGCGTTCCAGCGCCAGGAAGGAAATTTTGACGCAACGGCGTCGATTGCTGCGGCAGCAGTCATGTTGGCAATTCGCAAAGATGGAAGGCTTCACGCGGTCCGGCGCGACACGGCTGGTGCGGTCGGCCATTATAAAGTGCGACGCCGTTTCCAGTTGCGCACCGGCATGAAACTCATTGCCGGCAGAAAATGCAAACGGCTTCCTTGCTCATCGCGCCCCGGTATCCACCATGCGGCGCATGGGAAAACCATGCTTGACAGGCTATTCCGGCGATCTATACTGCATTTTTATTGTAGAAAAATTAACACCCCCCGCCCGCTTCCGTTGTGCCCACCCAGGAGTACCCGTGGCAAATACCTCCGGTCTGCTTTTCACCGCAACGGAAGCTGATTGTGCTGCGTGCCTGGCACTGCTTGATAACCTGCAGGCCGTTATTTTTGCCACCGAACAGCAAGTGATCGATCTTGCTCAAACCAATGGCAGCGGCGCAGCGCAATCGCCTGCAACGCAAGCTTTTAGCCCCGCACCGGATTTCCAGGCGCACGTCTACCGCCTGCATATGGATTTCTGCCGCTGCCTGGAAGAACGAATCGGACAAATCAATCAGCGACTGGCCAGCCTGATCGAACTCGCTGCCAAGGCGACTCCAAGCGACCATGAAGCGACGCGTGCATTCTTGCGACAGGCGTCGCGAGATACGGATGCCGCCTATCAAAAATTCTGCGGAGCATGCAACGCGCTCAACGCGGGCGCCGACGGCGGTCCTCCGAAGCATGCCTGAGCCACAGGCCACACATTACCTGCGCAAACGTTCCTTTTTTATATACTCCATACATGCATCATCGGTCGTGCCCGGAATACATTACGATTTAGAACATACTCCATTCAAACACATCCTTACCGAATGCCATTCAGTGGCATTTCTGCGCCTTCCCGCACACCTGGCGCCAAGCGAGTATGGCGTCGCTCGACCTCAGTGAGCAAAACTCCACGCGCCGCCTGCCGCAGCGGACGACGACCAGGCGACATGCACATCGAGCCATCGAGCACCCGGCTTTTTCGTCTTACAACAATTCCTTGCGCAATTGCGCCGCGCTTTTCGGCGACAACAGGCCGGGCGCGACGTCGAATGCCGTCTTGGCACCGCTCTGGCCTTGCTGACTCAAGCGAAACGCGGCGCGCGCATATGCCACCAGCACGCTGGCAGTGAACTCGGGATTGCTGTCGAGCTTGAGCGAATACTCGATCACCTGGGTATGCGCGGGAGCGCCGTCGGCGGCGGCAACACCGCTCTTGCCGCTGCGGATCACGAAGCCGCCATGCGGCATCGCGCCATGCTCGCGCTGCAACTCTTCGGCACTGATGAAATGCACCGTGGTGTCGTAATCGGCAAAATAATCCGGCATGCCGACGATGGCGCGTTCCACCGCCGCGGCATCCGCGCCCTGCTCCAGCACCACGTAGCAGTCGCGGGTATGCTTGTCGCGCGTCGCCAGTTGCGGCAAGGCACCGCTGCGCACCTGCTCCACCGCCGCCGCTACCGGAATCGTATATTGCACCGCGCCGGCGACGCCGGGTACGCGGCGGATCGCGTCGGAGTGACCCTGGCTCAAGCCCTTGCCCCAGAATGTATAGGTCGCGCCATGCGGCAGGATCGCCTCGCCATACAGGCGGTTGAGCGAAAACAGGCCGGGGTCCCAGCCGATCGCGATCAGCGCGGTCTTGCCGCCGCGCTGCGCGGCGGCATCGACGGCGGCGAAATACTCGGGAATTTTCGGATGGGTATCGAAGCTGTCGACCGTGTTGAACCAGGCCGCCAGCGCCGGCCCCTGCTGCGGCAAATCGCTTTTCGAGCCGCCGCACAGGATCAGG
>DATJCV010000456.1:0-5937 GCA_035497775.1 Burkholderiaceae bacterium
GCACCTGCCGGCCGTCCGGCGCGGCCAGGCGGCGCGTGTTCAGATTCAGCGACCAGCCGGCGAACCGGTAGGCGCGCGGATGTTTGCCGCGCGTGACCGGTACCTGCGCCACGCCTTCGGCGCGCCGCATCACCGCCCGCATGCGGGCCAGCACCTCGCGCATCGAAAACGGCTTGACGACATAATCGTCGGCACCCAGTTCCAAGCCCATCACGAGGTCGGCCTCTTCGCTGCGCCCGGTCAGGCAAATGATCGAAATCGGCATCTCGGCGCGCCAGCGCCGCGCCAGGTCGATGCCATCGCCATCCGGCAGGCCCAGGTCGAGCAGCACCAGGCGGTATTGCTTGTCGGTGACCGCCTGTTGCGCTTCCGCCGCGCTGCCGGCGCCGTCCGCCTGCAAGCCGTGGCGCGCCAGGTAATCGATCAGCATCACGCGCAACGCATGGTCGTCATCCACCACCAGGATGCCGTCGTTTTTCGACAATGTCATGCTTGCTCCTTCAGGGCGCACTGCACCGCGGCCGCCAGCGCGTCCTCATCGAACGGCGCGGCCAACACCACGGTGGCGGCCGCAGCCGGCGCGCCGAGCGGCGGCAAATCGACGCCGCATAAGATTACCGGCAATCCCGGCGCGATCTGCCGCGCCGCCGCCAGCAGCGCGCCGCCACGCATCGCCGGTGGCATCAGCAGCAACAGGCGGATCTCCTGCGGCGCCGCCGACAAGGCCGTCAACGCCGCCTCGGCCTCGGCATAACCGGCCGGCTCGAAGCCGAATCCGGCCAGCCATTCTTCGCTGCGTTCGCGCCGGGCTTGATCCGCGTCGACCAGCAGCACCCGCTCGCCGTTGCCCGGCTGCGGCGCAGGCAGCTCGGCGTTGTCCGGTTGCGGCGCTGCCGGCAACAGCAGGCAAAAGTGGGTGCGGGCAGCGCCGTCGCGCAACACTTGCACGCCGCCGCCATGCTCGACGGCAATCCCGGCCACGATCGCCAGCCCGAGGCCGGTACCGCTGCCGCGCGTCGAGAAAAACGGCTCGAACAGCGCCTGCATATCCGCCAGCGCGATACCAGGGCCGTCGTCCGCCACATCGACCCAGGCGGCGACCGGCGGTGCGTCGCCGACCGCGATCCCGGTCGCCGCCGAACCTCCGCCATCGAGCGTGACCAGCACCTGGCCGCGCGCGGCCTGCGTTGCATTGCGCAACAGGTTCAGCACCGCGCGCACCAGTTGCCCGTGATGCGCCAGTACCGGCAGCGGCGCCGGCGGCAGTTGCAGTTCGATCCGCACACCGGGCCGGCACAGCGGATTGGCGAGCCCGACCGCTTCGGCGACGACGTCGCGCAAGTCGATGGTGTCGCGCTGGCGGTCGCCGCGCCGCGCCGCCAGCAGGATTTGCTCGGTCATGTCCTTGCCGCGCGCCACCGCCGCCTGCACCTCGCGCAAGGCCGCGCGCGCGGGCGAGGCGCTGCTTATCTGCTCGCCGGCGATCTCGACATAGCCGCCGACCGCCGCCAGGATATTGTTGAAGTCGTGGGCAATACCACCAGCCAGCATGCCGAGCGATTCGAAGCGGCGCGCGCGCTCCAGCCGCAATGCCAGCTCGCGCCTTTCGCGCACCGCGATGGCGACAAAAAAGGACAGCAGCGCCAGCCCCGCCAGGTCCACCTGCAAGCGCCAGATGCCGCTGTCGCCGGCCTGGCTGTAGGCACCGCTGCCGTACAGGGTGAGCGCGATGCCGGCCGCGGTGGCCGCGATCACCGCCAGCGAAGCGGCCTTCAGGCCGCCGTAAATCGCCGCCCATGCCAGCACCAGCGACAGCGCCACGCGCAGCACCTCGGCCGACAAGCCGGCGCCGGCCGCCACCAGCAGTAATGCCAGCGTCACGCCGGCGGGGGCGACGGTCAGCCAGGCCGAGGGCGCGGCGCCACCGGCCGGGCGGGACCAGGCCAGCAGGGCCGGAACCAGCACCAGGATCGCCAGGCCGTTGCCGACCAGGATCACCTGCCACTCGTGCAGCCAGTCCAGCGGCAATGCCGCCACCGCAATGCCGGCGCCAAGCGCCGCCACCGCACCGGAGGCGAGCAGCGGCAGCAGCAGCACGAACCGGCTCAATGCGGCCATCGAATCCAGTTCGCCCGGACGCGACACATAGCGTTGCCCGAGCCAGGCGCACAGCGCGACCTCGAGCACGTTCAACGCGGCGAACTGGAAATCGACCGCCAGCGACAGCGCGCCGGGCGTGCCGGAAGCCATCACCGCCAGCAGGATCGCCAACAGGTAGGCGCCCCAGCGGCGATAGGGCACGCGCCACAGCAGCGCGATCGCGACCGCCGGCGCCGGCCAGACGATCGCCGCCAGCGTCCCGCCGTACGCCATGTTCGCGGCCGGACTGGCCAGCAGGTAGTAAACCAGTCCCAGCAAGGCAGCCTGCAGCAAGGTGCGTAGCGGGCGCGGCGCGGACGACGCCAGGCGCGCCGCCGGGTTTGAGCCCGCGCGCGCGGCATGACTGCCGGGTGCTGTCGCCAGTGGATCGTCCATACGCGTTCATGGCGGCGCTGCCGCGCCGCTTGCCAGGGTTAGAGTGCCGGGAAGAAAGTTATTATAAAGACCTGAGCCGGCAAATAGCGCCCGCCGCCGCCGAAAAGCAGGCCGGGGAACAATACGGCCCTACAGCTTCGCGTATTCCAGAATTTCCTGGCCCATCAGCAGGCATTGGCCTTTCTGCTGCGCATAGAGGAAATGCATCCGGTACCGCCCCTTGTAGACGTTTCCCCACACCTCCAGCACGTCGTACTGGTCCTTGCCCGCTGGATTTTTCAGCGGGCTGAGCGCTTTGGCGGTTTGCTCGATGTCAATCCGATCGTCGTCCCCGAAATGGAATGCCAGCAGCTTTTCGGCCTGCGTCAATGCCGCCGCGGAACAGCGGTGCGCCGGCGCCGCCGTCGCCATTCCGCCGATCGCGATCAACGCCAGCCCCAACAAGATTTTCTTCATCTGCCCCTCCACGGGAAGCTTGTTAATCACGATAATGGCGGCACGTGCCACTTGGCCGCTAACGCTATTTTGCGCGGCACTGAAACGACCTCTGCCAATCAGAAAACGCCGCCAACCGGTGTTCGTTTCAGGCACCTGACGAGACAGGCATGACTTTACCGAAAAAATGCCGGATAGCGCCGCTCTTTCTGCTGGCATTCATGACGGACGTGCTGGCCGGCCACCCATTCGTGACCGACGACACCAGCACCCAAGGACTGGACAAGCAGCAGTTCGAAGCCAATACCGATCGCGCAAGGCAAAGCGGGACGGTGCTGCAGGTAGGCCATTTCATATACAGCTATGGCACCCTGCAGAATCTGGACCTGTTCGTCGACCTGCCCGCCACGTTTTCCTCGCCGGCGGGCGTCAACGATGTCTCGGCCGGCCTCAAATGGCGCTTTTACGAAGACGGGGCAAGCAGCTTCGCGCTGAAATCCGCGCTGCTGTTCCCAAGCGGGAACCAGCGCCTGGGATACGGCAGCGGGCGCAGCAACCTGGTACTGACCTTGATCGGCTCCCGCTACACGGCGCCTTGGGCCTGGCACGCCAACCTCGGGCTGTCGACCAACCGTCAGGCGGCGGACTCCATCAACGTCGGCCAGCACAGCCTGCTCTGGCAAGCGTCGGCGGCGCTCGCCTACGATTTCAACCGGCACTGGAAGACGCTGGCCGACCTCGGCATCGCCCGCAACCCGGACCCGGCGCGCGGCCCGCACCCGGCTTATTTTCTGACCGGAATCATCTATTCGCCGGACACGGCGGTGGAGCTGGATGCCGGCCTCAAGTTCGGGCTGAATCGCACCGCGAGCGACCATCAGATCGGCGTCGGCCTGACCTGGCGTTTTTGAGTGCGGGCGGACGGGACCGGCGGCACTCTGGTAATCTGGCGCCCGACCGCCCCGCCGCTTGACGCCGGGCTCTTGAATCAGGACCATTTCCCACGCTTGCCGCCATGCCGTCATCCACGCCTTTCACCATCATCGTCGCCACCGACGCCGCGCGCGGCATCGGCATTCGCAACACGCTGCCGTGGCGCTTGCCGGCAGACCTGGCGCACTTCAAGCGGCTCACCACCGGCCACGCCATCATCATGGGCCGCAAGACCTTCGACTCGATCGGCCGGCCATTGCCGAACCGGCGCAACATCGTCATCACGCGCAACCCGGATTGGCGCCACGCCGGTGTCGAGTCGGCGCCCTCGCTGACGGCGGCGCTGCAGCTTGCCGCCGGCGAACAGGCGTTCGTCATCGGCGGCGCGCAGATTTATGCCGAAGCGCTGCCGCGGGCAAGCCAGCTCGTCGTGACTGAAATCGGCAAGAGCTTCGAATGCGATGCGCATTTCCCGCCGCTCGACCCCAATCAATGGCAGGAAACGGCACGCGAAGCGCATTACGCGGAGGGCGACGGCTTCGATTATGCCTTCGTCACTTATCAAAGAAAGCAGCCTGCAGGAAATTGAGGATAGGCATATACTCCCCACATATGCAACGATTACCGCATGGAAATATTCAAGACATCGAGCATACTCCCTTTTTTTAAATAGTCCCGTGCGAGCCGGCAACGCGGGCCACGCAGGATGGAAAAACAGGCTTTTTTCCGCCACCACCACCCTCATATCTGCGAAAATTCCACTTTCGTTTTTTTCGGCGCGCAAGCGGAGTGGCGAACCCGATCGACCACGACTGTCCCAGGCGTCTCCCAAGTAATCCGGTTTGATTGGAGACCTCGATGAAATTCCGCTTCCCGATCGTCATCATCGACGAAGATTTCCGTTCCGAAAATACTTCCGGCCTCGGCATCCGTGCGCTGGCCGACGCCATGGAGCAGGAAGGGATGGAAGTGCTGGGCGTCACCAGCTACGGCGACCTGTCGCAGTTCGCGCAACAGCAGTCGCGCGCCTCCGCCTTCATCCTGTCGATCGACGACGAAGAATTCGGCGCCGGCTCGCTGGAAGAAACTGACCACGCGCTGAAATCGCTGCGCGCCTTCGTCGAGGAAATCCGCTACAAGAACGCCGATATCCCGATCTACCTGTATGGGGAGACGCGCACCTCGCGCCACATTCCGAACGACATCCTGCGCGAACTGCACGGCTTCATCCACATGTTCGAGGACACGCCGGAATTCGTCGCGCGTCACATCATCCGCGAGGCCAAGGCCTACCTGGACGGGCTGTCGCCGCCGTTCTTCCGTGCGCTGGTGCACTACGCCAACGACGGCTCCTACTCCTGGCACTGCCCCGGCCACTCGGGCGGCGTGGCATTTTTGAAGTCGCCGATCGGCCAGATGTTCCACCAGTTCTTCGGCGAAAATCTGCTGCGCGCCGACGTCTGCAATGCGGTCGAGGAACTCGGCCAGCTGCTTGACCATACCGGCCCGGTGGCGGCTTCCGAACGCAACGCCGCGCGCATTTTCAACGCCGACCATTGCTACTTCGTCACCAATGGCACCTCGACTTCCAACAAGATGGTCTGGCACTCGACCGTGGCGCCGGGCGACATCGTGGTGGTCGACCGCAACTGCCACAAATCGATTTTGCACGCGATCATCATGACCGGCGCAATTCCCGTGTTCCTGATGCCGACCCGCAACCACCTCGGCATCATCGGCCCGATTCCGCTGGAAGAATTCAAGATGGAAAACATCCGGAAGAAGATCGAGGCCAATCCGTTCGCGCGCGAAGCGAAAAACAAGAAGCCGCGCATCCTGACCATCACGCAATCGACCTACGACGGCGTGGTGTACAACGTCGAAACCCTGAAAGACATGCTGGACGGCCAGATCGACACCCTGCATTTCGACGAAGCCTGGCTGCCGCACGCCACCTTCCACGAGTTCTACCAGGACATGCACGCGATCGGCAAGAACCGCCCGCGCGCCAAGGAATCGCTGATCTTTTCGACG
>DATJCV010000457.1:0-2226 GCA_035497775.1 Burkholderiaceae bacterium
CCGGAGCTGATCCAGGGCATCTCGTTCGCCTTCGCCTTCTTCGTCATTTCGTTTCTGCACATCGTCATCGGCGAACTGGCGCCGAAATCGATGGCGATCCGCAATCCGGAAGCCATCGGCCTCTGGACCGCCGCGCCGCTCTACGGCTTTTACTGGATGATGTATCCGGCGATCTGGCTGCTCAACGCCAGCGCCAACTGGGTGTTGCGGGTGGCCGGACTAGGCGACGTCACCGGCCACGATGCGCAATATTCGGCCGACGAACTGAAGCTGATCCTGCGCTCGAGCCGTCCCGGCGAGCGGTTTACCCGCGACGAATGGAATGTGCTGGCGCAAGCTCTCGATTTCGGCGAACTGGAAGTCTCCGAGCTGATGCGCCCGATCCACGAACTGGTGGCGCTGGAGCGCGCCAAATCCGTGCAGGAAAATTTGCAGACGATGTACCGCAGCCGCTTCAGCCGTTATCCCTACTTCGATACCAACGGCATCGACGTGCTCGGCGTGATCCACTTGAAGGACCTGTTTTTCGCGCGCGAAGAGGGCAAGCCGATCGAAGACCTACAGAAGTACCTGCGGCCGATCCAGTACATTTCGCCGCGCACGCCGGCGCTGGAAGTGTTCCGCCGCTTCCGCAAGGGCGCACCGCATTTTGCGATGATCGGACAGGCCGGGCGCAAGCCGCTGGGTTTCATCACTCTCGACAACCTGCTGGGCGCGATGATCGGCCAGATTCGCGACGAATTTCGCCAGAATGACGACTGGACCCGGCTCGAAGACGGCACGCTGATCGGCAAGGGCAGCCTGCCGATCTTTTCGCTGGAACAGATCCTGGGGGTGGACATCGACAGTCCGGCGCTGGACCAGGCGGACGTCGAATCGGTCAGCGGCCTGATCATGGTCAAGCTCGGCGACATTCCTATCGAAGGCCAGCGCATCGAATTCAGCCAGTTCGACCTGGTCGTCAAAAAAATGAGCGGTCCGCGCATTGTCACGGTCCAGGTCTATCCTAGGAACGGCGAGACGCCCGAAAATTTCCATGTATGACGACGGGGCATAAGCAGGCACGCCCGCCGGCGTCAGCATGGTGCCAGTGAGCCTTTTTGTAATATGGGAGTATGTTGGTAAAGCTCCCATTTCTTAATCGAAATATGTCGCCTATATAGGGAGTATATGAGGCCGCAAGGACTCCGGCGTAGCGGCCGATCGGCGCAGCCGGTCAATCGAAATAGCTGCGCGCGGCCTCGAAGCGCTGGGCGTAATAGCGGTTGTCGAGGCGGTCGATGCGGACCCGGCCGTTGGTGGACGGGGCATTGATGAAGCGGCCGTCGCCGATGTAGATGCCGACGTGCGAAAACGGCCGGTTCAAGGTGTTGAAAAACACCAGGTCGCCGGGCCGCAAGGCTTCCCTGGCGATGCTCCTGCCGCGCTGGGCGATATCGGCGGCGCTGCCGCTGACCGTGATGCCGAGCGCCTCCCGGTAGATGTAGGCCACCATGCCGCTGCAATCGAGGCCGGCTTCCGGATTCTTGCCGCCGAAACGATAGCCGGTGTCGATCAGGCCCAGCGCGTAGAGGACGACTTCGCTGCCCTTGCCGCTGGCCGGCGGCCGTTCGGAATAGGAGGGCGGATGTTCGCGCTGCGGCACGCTGCCGCAGGCCGCCAGCAGCAGCGCGCAGCAGCAGAGAATCCAGGTTTTGATCGACATTCCCGTAGTGTAAGGAAAACCCATGCCGACCGGCAAGCCGGGGGCTCAGTGGCCGAGCTGCTTCAGCACGCCCGACAGCATGGCGATCATCTGGTCGATCTCGTCCTCGGTCACGTTCAGGGCCGGCATGAAGCGCAGCAGGTTCGGGCGCGGCGAATTCAGCAGCAGGCCGAGCGGCTGCAGCTCGCGCGCGGCGTCGACGATCTGCGGGCCGATGTCCTTGCCCAGCTTGAGCGCGCGCAGCAAGCCTAAACCGCGCTCGCCTTCCAGGCCGTGCTGCGCCGACAGCCGCAACAGCGCCGCAGCGAGGTAGTCGCCCTTGCGCCGCACCGATTCCAGGAAGCCGTCCTTCAGCAGTTCCCGCGCCACGGCCAGGCCGACGGCCGTCATCAACGGGTTGCCGTTGTAAGTACCACCCTGTTCGCCGGTTTCGAAGCAGGCGATCTCTTCGCGGCACAGCAGCGCGCCGAGCGGCACGCCGCCGCCGATGCCCTTGGCCAGCGTCATGATGTCGGGCTCGA
>DATJCV010000458.1:0-11386 GCA_035497775.1 Burkholderiaceae bacterium
GCTGCCCAAAACCGCCAAAATCATGATCGCCAGCGGGAAAAATGAACTGAGCAGCATCTTGAATATTTCAAGCCGGGCAAAGGTAAAAATTGCGTAAAACAGAACCAGCCCGGCCAATCCAATGGCAAATGCAATCCAATATCCGGTAGGCGCACTTATGCGTTGCAGCGCTTCTGGCGCCGCTGCTGTCGTTTCCGCTTCATCATTCACCGCCTTCAGTGGCGTATCCGATGCCAACTGTTCGCCCTCCACCTCCGGTTCAGCCAAGCCGCCTTCAGCGCTTTGCAGACCGTCGTTGGAAGAGGCATCCTTACTCGAATCGTGCGCAAAACCCATTTCCATCAAGCCGCTGGCTGATTCCTGCGCAGGCTGGGTCACGATGTTATAGCTGAGTCCCATGACGCAGACGAACGCCAAGCCAGGAAGCAATGCCGTAAACAATTGCCCTACCAAAGTACGCAGCGGCACACCTGCATTGCGCTTGCCCTTCATCGCACCAATCAAGCCCGGCAGGACCCGGTTACTGATGGTGTTTTTGATCAGTTCAGCAAACTCCGGCAAGGTCACCCGCCGCTCTTCTGCAGACAGCGGTGGCGCAGATGCGGGGTTGAGTTTGGCAACGATAACAATGTACACAACATACAAGCCGGCCAGCATAAGGCCGGGGAAAAACGCCCCGGCATAGAGCTTGACCACCGATACGCCTGCCACCGCACCGTATACGATCAAGAGCACCGACGGCGGTATCAGGATTCCGAGACACCCGCCTGCGGTAATCGCCCCCGCCGAAAGCCGCACGCTGTATCCGGCCTTCAGCATGGCAGGCAAAGCCAGCAGACCCATCAATGTCACGACGGCGCCGACAATGCCGGTAGCGGTGGCAAACACGGCACAGGTAATGACGGTTGCCACGGCCAGCGAACCCGGAATGCGCGCCATCGCCAAGTGCAGGCTCTTGAACAGTTTCTCGATCAGATTGGCCCGTTCGACCAGATATCCCATGAAAATGAACAAGGGGATGGCGATCAGAACGTCGTTCGTCATCACCGCATACGTGCGCAGCACCATCAAGTCGAGAGTTTGCGCGATCGCTGTTTCCATGCCCATGTTTCGGTAGGCCAGCCACGCGAAAATGACCCCCATGCCCATTAGGGTAAAAGCAGTCGGAAAACCGAGCATGATCGCGACCACGATCAATCCCAGCATTAACAGGCCCAAGTGGCCATTGGTGATATTTTCCGGCGACGGCATCAAGACAAACAGCGAAACGATGACGGCGGCCAGGATCGAGAGCCCAAACCAGACTTCCTTCCTCATTGATCACTCCCGTTCTTAACTTTAATTATTTTGTCCAACGCCTCGGTGTCCTCTACCTCGACATGCACCATATCGCGAAGTTTGTCGACGTCTACTTCTTCCACGTCCTGTTCGCGGGATGGCCACTCACCATGCTTCAGGCAAAGTATGCAGCGCGCGATTTCCACAAAACCTTGCAGCAGCAAACAGGCTCCGGCGAACGGGATAATGGCTTTAAACGGATAAATGGGAGGTCCATCGGCAGTGATCGTGGAGTGCTCGCTGATGATCCAGGATTCGGAGGCATAGTTATAGCCGGCCCACGCCATGGCGATGACACCCGGAATAAAGAAGATGACATACAGCGCGAGATCGAGCGATGCCTGCAAGCGTGGTGGAAAAAAGCCGTAAAGGACGTCACCGCGGACGTGGGCATTTTTTGAAAGCGTGTAGGCTCCTGCCATCATGAACAATGCTCCGTACATCATGTTCATGGCATCGAAGGCCCAGGCATGCGGGTCGCCAAATGCATACCGTGAAAATACTTCGTAAGAAACAAATAGGGTTAAGGCGAGAACAAACCAGGCAAATAGCTGCCCGATCCACGTATTTACCCTGTCGATAAAAAGCAATGTGTTTTGCATGTGTAATCACCTTGCACTGAGACGCAATCCGGGTAGACGCCAATGCCGGCGCCAAGGTATTGATCGAGTGTTAGAGCCAAAAAAAACACCATCCGCTAGCGCAAGATGGTGTTTCGCGTGGACGCAGCAACGGTCATCAAGCCTTTTTAGAAGCGGCTTTTGCCTTGGCGGTATAGTGGTTGTGGGCCATTCTGCGGTTATTGTTGGTATCCATGTCCCAAGCTACTGCGCGAGCGGCAAATGCCTTCTGCGAAGCCTCGATTTCGCGGAACAACGGATTGCCTTCACCCTTTTTCGCAATCACATCGTCCCAAACTTTCAGCTGTTCCTGCAGAATCGCATCCGGCGTCTTGTAAAACTTCACCTTATCTTCTTTCTGCAGTTTGATGTAGTCTTCCGAGTAACGAGCGATTGCCTTCCAGGACATGTCAGCCGATGCAGCCTCAACGGCATTTTCTATGATGGCTTTCATCTTCGGCGGCAAGGCATTGTATTTGTCCTTGTTGAACGTAATCTCGAATGTCTCGGATGACTGGTGAAAGCTTTGCAGCATGCAGACTTTGGAGACGTCCGGAAAGCCGAGCAAGCGGTCAGAACTCGCGTTATTGAATTCTGCGCCGTCCAGCAAACCGCGATCGAGAGCAGAGACAATTTCGCCGCCAGGCAGTGCGTTGACCGCCGCCCCCATTGCAGTGAACAAATCAATAGCCAGGCCATTGGTGCGGAACTTGAGGCCCTTCAGGTCTGCGGTCTTGGTAATTGGTTTTTTGAACCAGCCGAACGGCTGCGTCGGCATGGGCCCGGTCAGGAACGAGACGACGTTACCGCCAATTGAAGCATAGAGCTTGGCAAGCAATTCCTTGCCACCACCATATTTATGCCAGGCCAGCAACATGTTGGCATCCATGCCGTAGGCTGGCCCCGACGAATACAGCGCAAGCGCGTTTTGTTTACCGTAGCTATAACCGAGCACTCCATGTCCACCATCGAGCGTGCCTTTGGAAACCGCATCCAGTAAAGCAAACGCAGGCACTACCGCACCGGCGGGTAGTACCTCGATCTTCAACTCGCCGCCGGTCATGTCATTAACCTTCTTGGCGAAATCGAGTGCGTACTCGTGAAAAATATCGACCGTCGGCCAAGTGCTCTGGAAACGGAAGTTGGTCGGCGTCTGCGCACTCACAATCGCCGGAAACCCGACACCCACCGCCGCGGCCGTCCCTGCAGCCGCCCCACCCAGAAACTTACGGCGCGATGGAGTACTCGACTCTGTTACTGCCTTTTTCTTGGTGCTCTTCGTCATCCTATGTCCCCTAAAATCAGTTTTTATATGAATGGCGTACACGGCGGTAGAATGGTTACCGTATTGAAAATGCCGGATTGATTAGAGTCCAAAACATTAGAAGTGTCAAGAGCCTTCAACACACTGTCCAACTTGAGTTGATTTATTTTCCAAGGCACTTGTAGCTATCGGCTATTTTCAAAAATCGAGCATCGCTTGCCGTTGATTGAGGGTTGAAGCACTCGATCAGATCTAGTACAACGAGTCCAAACGCAGGTACGATAAACACTGGTGCACATGACTCTGAGGAGATCGCGCGCAAGGTGACGACCATCAGTTACCCATCGACTTCAAGCAACTGCAGCGTCTGTTCCACGCCCGGCCGGCATACGATGCAGCGCCACCCATCACGTGCTGCAAACTGCGACAAAAGCGTTTTACATCGTTCGCGTTCGGCCCTCCTTATCCTTTACTGTGGACCGGAGAACGGCATCGCTGCCCCTGATCAGGAAATATACTCCCATTCACGATGCTAATTTACGGAGATAAATTGCAAGCTAATAGCATATACTCCCACTTATTTTAGATAAGCGTATCGCCACCTACCAGAGGCATGGCGGCAAAACGCAGCCGACGCTTGGCGAGGACACACCGTCGGTACCGACAGCAGCAAAACCCGTCACAGCCATCTGTAGCGCAGGCCAAGCCAGACGCCACGCGGCGCGCCATAGCCGCGAAACTGCTCGCCAGCCGCATTGGCGTTATCAAAACTGTTCCCCGACCCGGTAAACACGTTGCGGCCCAGCAGGCCGAAGTTGGCATATACGCGGTCGAACAGATTGTTGACCCGGCCGAACAATTCCAGACCCTTTGCCAGCTTGTAGCGCGTGTCAAGATTGACCACCGTGTAGCCCGGCACCTGACCGCGTGCGTCCAGGTTGTTTTCGTCGCCGCGCGCATAGGTGGCACTGGCATACAACAGGTTGCCGCCGATCGACCAGCTCGGGCCAACTTCATAGTCGAGCCGCAGCTTCAGGGTATGGCGCGGGATACCGGGAATCCGGCTGCCCGGCATGACCGTGATCGAGCCGGTCGCCTCTGCGCTGGAATTGATCGGGCTGATTTCCAGAAAGCGACTCTGGTAGGTCGCATCGATGTAGCTGTAGTGTGCGCTGAGCGCGACCCGGCCCCATTTCTGCGAGCCGGCCAGCTCCAGCCCCTGACGCCGGGTGGTGCCGACGTTCTGAAAGAAGCCGCTATTCGTGCCGGCACCCTGGCTGCTGATGAACTGGATGTCGTCCGTCAGTTCGGTCCGATACAGCGCCACGCTCCAGTTGGCCGCGGCACCGTGCGTGCCGCGAACGCCGGCTTCGATGGTGCGCGACACGACTTTTTTCAAAACTGGATCGGACAAGAAATTGTTCGGCAATTTGCATGGCGCGTCCGGGTCGGCGCAGGTCAGCTCGATCGGCGTCGGTGCCCGCGTGCCCTCGTTATAGGCAGCATAAGTCGTCAGGGTCGCGGTCGGCTTGAAGTTCAGGCCGATGGCTGGATTGAAGCGGATAAACGCATGCTCGCCGTTCAATTCCGGCGCATCGCCAGAGCGGTCCCTGATGCGGATTCGGGCCAGGTTGTAGCGGCCGGACAAGGTGAGAACCCAACGTTCATCGAACGTCAGCGTGTCGGAAGCGAACAAGCCGTAATAGCGGTTGCTGGTTTCGGCATCGACCTGCTGTATGAAAGGGCCGATCGGATCGGTACCGCGGCTCGGATTGAATTGCGCGTCCTGCTCATCCTGGATAAAGCCGGCGCGGCCGAAATCGACGCTGGCGCCGATCATCAGTTGATTTTTTTTGCCGGCGAATTGTCCCTGATACGTCAACTGCAAGCCGAGACCAAAACTGTCCTGATCGATCCCCATCCGGTCATTGGTTGCTTGCACCGTATTCGATAGACCGGTGACCGGATCGTTTTCGCCAAAGTTGGCGTTGACGTTGCTGCTGAAGGATCGGTTGCGGTAAGCGCGGTAGTACAGGTTGCCGCCCAACAGCCAGTCGTCATCGATGAAATGGCTGCCTTTCAGGGTCAGCATGCCAAGCTGGTTGGCGTTCCGATCGGGGTAGGTGTAAGCCTGCCTGATATTCGGAAACGACAGCGGCAAGGTCTGCGTGCCCTCCAACGTGTTATCAGCCAGGGTCAGGCTCAGATCAAGATCGGTATCCTCGGTCTGATAGCCGAGCTTGCCGAAAAATTGCGCCAGCCGGCTCGGATTGTGCTCGGCCCAGCCGCGTTCGCGCAGCAGATTTCCGGTCAGAAAATAATCCCATTGGCCGCCTTTTCCGCCCTGTTCGAACTCGATGGTGTGCCGCCCGAAAGAGCCACCGGATGCTTCGATCGAACCGCCCGGATTGTTGCTGCCGCTCTTGGTGTAAATCGCCAGCGCGCCGCCCAGGGTGTTCAGGCCGAAAGCCGGGTTCGAGCCGGGGACCAATTGAATGCTGGCGATTGCCGAGGGCGGAATCAGGTCCCAGTTGACGATGTCGCCGAATGGCTCGTTGATCCGCACGCCATCCTGGAATACCGACAAGCCTTGCGGCACTCCCAGCAAGGGTGAAGCGGTGAAACCGCGGAAGCTGACGTCGGGCTGGAATGGATTGCCCTGCGCCGAATTGATCGTCACGCTGGTCAGATTCTGCTCCAGGTAATCGGCGAGACTGCTCTGCCGTTGCATCGCCAGGCCTTGTTGCGTATGGACCTGGATGTTGGCCGGCACATCGCGCGCGGGCGTCCCCAAGCCTGGCAGCAAGGTGGTGCCAATCACCTCGATGGTCGGCAGTTCCAGCGCTTCGGCCGGATTTGCTGCAGCGTCGGGCGGCGCGGTCGGCGCATCCTGTGCCCACGCTGAACCCAGTGGCATGCCGGCAAGCAAACTCTCGAACAGCAAGATCAGCGCATCGTGACGCGCGCGGGATACGTGCTGCAGCATGCACAGCCTCCCTCTTATTTTTCCTGGCTGGCATATTGCCGTAGCAGGTTCGGATCCAAGGTACGCATTTGGCAGCGCTCCGGGCCGCATGACTCACCATCATCGGCACCCAGGCACCTCAACCCACGATGGACAGGAATCAATCTCCAGACAAAAAATGAGAATAAAAAGAAGAAATGCCAAGACAGAGTCAAATAAGAGTCAGACGGCCTAAGCTTGCTCGGTCGGACTGTCGCCCATTTTTTAGCCACGAGTTCCCAACTCACGCGAGCCGCTGGTGGCAAGGTGGCGCCGACGAAACCTTGAGTTCGGGCAAGCTATTTTCAGATCGGCAATCAGAAATGGAGCGACTACATCATGGGCAGCTTGAGGCATGCTGAGCAACCGCTAGTTGTTCGCGGGGTATCCAAGGAGACGGCTAACGAACCTATCGACGATTTTGTTGACATCGCGTACCGGTACATGCCCTTCAGCATTGTTCCAGCACGCTGGCGAGCGCCATGTAATGGCCGTCGCGCGCGATGTCAGCCGCCGTCTTGCCACGATTGTCCTTCAGGCGGCAGTCCGCTCCTTGCTTGAGCAACAGTTTCACGCTCGGTTCATGCCCGTAACCGGCGGCCCACATCAACAGCGTCTCGTCATTGTCCAAGCGCGCGTTAATCACCGCACCGGCGTGCAGCAGCTCCGCCAGACAAGCGCTGCAGCCATTGCCGGCGGCATAAATCGCTGCGTTTTTCTTCACGCGGTCGAGCGGCTCGATCCTTGCCCCAGCCGCAATCAGTTTGCGCACAATTTGCACATTGCCCTTGAATGCGGCCGCCATCAAAGGCGTCACGCCTGCCACATTAGGGAGATTGACTTCCGCTCCTGCGCCCATCAGCACATCCACCAACGTCTCGTTGCCTTTGCTCGCCGCCGTGTTGAGTGGCGAATCGCCATTCCGGTCGCGCGAGTTGACGGCAGCGCCCCGCCCCAGCAGCGCGGCAACCCGCTCAAGCTGCCCAGCCTTCGCCGCCTGAATCAATTGGCCATTCATATTGATCTGCCCCGCACCTTGCTGCGCCCAGGTAATTGTGAACGCGCAACAAGCCAGTATCGCCAATAGAGTTTGCGTGAATATTTTCACCATTCCGATCACCCCTCCCTTCAAAAGAATAAGCAATGCGTCGAATGTTCCTCATGATTTCGGACAAATGCCGATGACAAACGTAAATTAGACTTCTTATTAATAAATATCCGTACGCCCGATCTGCGGTCATTGTTTTCTTGATTCGAACAACCAATGGAGAATGAAAATGATTGCGCTCACACACACAAAAATTGTATTGGCTGCGATGCTTGCAGGCCTCGTCATCGGCGCCGCGCATAGCCAAGAAAAAATCGAGGGGCAAAGCGGCAAGACTGAAAACACTGAGACCGGCGGCTCACCTGCCATGACCAGTCCAATTGCCGTCTCGCAAGCGCAATTGACCAATGCCGGCAAGCAAGACAAGGATTGGCTGCACACCAACGGCAATTACGCACAGACCCGCTTTTATCCAGGCACGCAGATCAACACCGGCAACGTCAAGAACCTGCGTCCGGAATTCAGCTTTCAGACCGAGGTGCGCGAATCGATGGAGACCGCACCGATCGTGGTCGACGGCATCATGTACCTGAGCACCGCCTACGATCACGTCTATGCCATCGATGCCACGACCGGCAAGGAGTTCTGGCATTACACGCACAAGATGGGCCCGCTTACCACCTTTTGCTGCGGCCCCAACAATAAGGGCGTGGCCATCGATGGCGGCACGGTGTTCATGGGTACGCTCGACGCCAAGCTGGTCGCACTCGATGCCAGGAGCGGGAAAGTGTTATGGCAAACCGAGATCGCCGACCCGGAAAAAGGATATAGCGAAACCATGGCGCCGACCGTTATCGACGGCAAGGTGCTGATCGGCACCAATGGCGGCGAATACGGCATACGCGGCTTCGTCAAGGCCTTCGATGCCAAGGATGGCAAACTACTGTGGACCTTCTACACGATTCCCGAGAAAGGTCACGAAGGAGTCTGGGCCGAGACCGACGCCACCGGGCGCACCCTGCATCGCGACATCAAGGCCGAGAAAGAACAGCTCGCACGCAATAGCGAGTTCTATCAGACCCTCGGTGGCGGCGTTTGGATGAACCCGGCAGTCGATCTCGGTACGCGCACCATTTTCTTCGTCGTCGGCAACCCTTCTCCTGACTTGTATGGAGCCGAGCGTCCAGGCGACAATCTGTATACCGATTCGCTGGTCGCAGTCGATCTCGACAGCGGAAAATATAAATGGCACTTCCAATACGTGCCGCATGACGTATGGGATCTCGACGCCGTCAGCCCGCCGATCCTGCTCGATGTGAAAGACAAATCCGGCAAGATGGTCCCGGCCGTGATCCATGGCGGCAAGACCGGCCATATCTATGTCAATGACCGCAAGGATGGCAAGCTGATCCGTTTCTCGGAAGCGATGATTCCACAAGAAAACATGTGGGTTCTGCCGACGGCAACCGGGGCGCGCATGCTGCCAGGCGCAAACGGCGGCGTGGAATGGTCGCCGATGGCTGTCAACCAGAAACTGCGCATGGCGTACGCGGTAAACTTGCATCAACCGATGACCTATCAGGTCGAGAAGGCCGCTTACCCCGGAGGCAAGCTGTGGCTCGGCGGAGCCTTCAAGGCGATTGAAGGCGAACGGCAATGGGGACGCGTCGCGGCGGTCAATGTCGATACCGGCAAGATCGCTTGGAAGTTCGATACCGAACAACCGCTGATCGGCGGCGCCTTGGCGACGGCAGGCGACCTGGTGTTCTACGGTGAGGGTAACGGCCTGTTCCGTGCGCTCGATGCACGCAACGGCAAGTTGCTGTGGCAATACCAGTGCGGCGCGGGCGCCAACGCCATGCCGGTGTCCTACACGGTCAAGGGGCGTCAATATATCGCCATGGGCTGCGGCGGCAATACCCAGATCGACTTCAAGCGTGGCAACACGATGTTTGTGTATGCATTGCCGAAAAAATAAACCAAGAGACGCCGCAACCGGGCCGAGGCTATGCGCAAGCATAGCCTCGGCCTGTCGAAAACGAGCGTCGACACTGACCCTTTCCATAGGCTAGGACTTGCAAACGTCCGAGACTCGGGGATCAAATTGCGATTCATCATTCTCTTGGTATGTGCGGTAGTCGGCACATGCTCGTGGCCGCTGCTCGCGCCTGCAAGCGCTCAAGACATCGAGGCCGGGCGCACCAAGGCCCAGACCTGCGCAGCCTGCCACGGCGCCGATGGCAATTCATCATCTGGCGCTTACCCTAATCTGGCTGGCCAGACCTGGCGCTATATTTACGTCCAACTGAAAGACTTCAAGGAAGGTCGCCGTACCAATCCGATCATGAGCCCGATGGCGGCTCCACTGAGCCGTCAGGACATGATCGACATCGCCAATTTCTATGCCGCGCAACCACCCAAGCCATCGACCTTCAAGGCCGACGAAACCAAGGTCAGGATCGGCAAGGCCAAGGCGGATGAAATCCTGTGCACGATGTGCCACCTGGGCGGCTTCTCTGGCCAAAACGAGATCCCGCGCGTCGCCGGCCAGCAATACGAATACATCGTCAAGCAGATGAAAGACTTCCGGTCCCGGACCCGCACCAACGACGCCGGCAACATGACCAGCGTGACGAAAACCTTGAGCGATGCCGATATCGAAAATCTAGCGCAGTACATCACCAGCTTGCGTTAAGACATCTATATGGAACAACGCTACACCCGCACGGCAATGTTTCTGCACTGGCTGGTCGCCATCCTGCTGTTGTGCCAGTTTGCCCTCGGCTGGTATCTGAACGGCATTCCGCGCGGTGTTCCGGCGCGCGGCTATTACGTCAATCTGCACAAGAGCACCGGCATTCTGATCGGGCTACTGATTCTGGTGCGGATCGTCTGGCGGCTGACGCATGCGCCACCGCCGCTTCCGAACGTGATGCCAGCCTGGCAGCGGCGCGCCGCAGCCGCCAGCCATCGCCTGCTGTATGTGCTGATGCTGATGATGCCGCTATCCGGCTACGTGGCGTCGAATTTCAGCAAGCACGGCGTGAATTTCTTCAACTCGATCAAGCTGGCACCCTGGGGCAGCGACGACAAGCTGATCTATGCCTTTTTTAACCAGACCCACAAGATCGCCTCTTGGCTACTGCTGGCTCTGGTGATTCTGCATGTGCTGGCCGCGCTCAAGCACTTGCTCGTGGATCGCGACACGATTTTTTCACGCATCTTGCCGCCTCATCCGGCAAGTCGGTAATGACACGCACGCTGCTTGCAAACCTGACGACTATGCCGAAGATCCATCGAACACGCTTCACATGCCTCGCCGCGGCGGGATTACTGTCCTGGTCAAGCATTGGCTGCGCTGCCCCGTTTGCCTACGTTCCCAACGAGGGATCGGGTACCGTGTCGGTAATTGACACCGCCAGCGACCAGGTGGTGGCCGAGATTCCGGCCGGCAACAAGCCGCGCGGAGTGGCAATCAGCGGCGACTGGCTGTACGTCAGCGACCAACCAAATCGCTTGCAGATGATTGACTTGAAGAAACGCGAAGCGGCCGGCAGCATCGTACTCGGCGAATCGCCGGAAGGCGTGTACGCGTCGCCCGACGGTCGCTGGATCGCCGCCGCGATCGAAGAAAGCAACGACGTCGCGATTACCGATACCAGGACCAACCAGGTCGCTTTCACGATCAAGGTGCACGGGCGCAATCCCGAACATGCGGTGTTCAGCCCGGATGGAAAAAAGCTGTTCGTCAGCGCCGAAGAAGGCGGCGCGGTCGACATCCTCGATTTCGCCGCGCGCCGCCAGGTGGCGCAAGTGCCGGTCGGCGCACGTCCGCGCGGCATCGGCTTCCTGCCCGATGGCAGCCGGGCGTACGTGGCGGCCGAGAACAGCAGCGAGGTCTATGTGATCGATACCGCGACCAACCAGCTGGTTGCGCATATCCAGGCGGGTAAGCGCGCCAATGGCATCGCCGTGCATCCGGATGGCAGCCGTGTCTACGTTTCCAACGGCGGCGAAGGCAGCGTGTCGGTGATCGATACGGCGGATAACAAAGTCGTTGCCACCATCCCGGTGGGACAGCGGCCGTGGAACATGGCGATTACGCCAGACGG
>DATJCV010000459.1:0-4974 GCA_035497775.1 Burkholderiaceae bacterium
ACAGGTTGAAGCAGGTGGTCTTGCCGGCGCCGTTGGGGCCGATCAAGGCGTGGATCTGACCGCGCTCCACCTGCAGGTTGACGTCGTCCACCGCGGTGAAACCCTTGAATTCCTTGGTCAGATGCCGTGTCTCCAGGATGACGTCGGTCATCGGATCTCCTTGAGTTTTTACTTATATGTAGTTTTTATATTTAGCTTCCTATGGTACACACTGTATCAGCCAGCCGGCAATACGTAGAAACACTATTCTTCCCGATCCAAGCCTAGCGCGCAGAGCGAATCATGCTGGCAGCCTTTTCCGCAATCATGATGGTAGGCGTATTGGTGTTGCCGCTGGTGATCAGCGGCATCACCGAGGCATCCACCACGCGCAGTCCGGCCACGCCCTTCACCCGCAACCGACTGTCCACGACCGCGGCCGGATCGTTGTCCGATCCCATCTTGCAAGTGCCAACCGGATGAAAAATGGTGGTGCCGATATCGCCCGCCGCATGCGCCAGTTCTTCTTCACTGCGAAATTGCGGGCCAGGCATGAATTCTTCCGGCGCGTATTTTTGCAATGCCGGGGCTGCCACGATTTTGCGCGTTAATGTCAACGAATCGGCCGCTACTTTGCGGTCGTCCACCGTGCTCAGATAATTGGTGGTGATTTTCGGCGCCATCCGGTAATCACCGGAAGCGATCCGAACGTGGCCGCGCGCGCTCGGCTGCAAATTGCACACGCTGGCGGTAAACGCGGAAAACGCATGCAGCGGATCGCCGAATTTATCCAGGGACAGCGGTTGCACGTGGTATTCCAGATTCGGTGCCGGCTGGCCCGGGTTGGAGCGTGCGAACGCCCCCAGTTGCGACGGCGCCATCGACATTGGCCCGCTCTGGAACAACGCATATTGGGCACCGATCTTCATTTTGCCGAACCAGTTATCGGCCATCGTGTTCAGGGTTTTGGCCCCACGCACCTTGAATGCCATGCGGATCTGCAAATGATCCTGCAGGTTTTCGCCAACACCGGGCACGTCCAGCTGCACCGGAACGCCATGCTGCCGCAATAACGCCGACGGGCCAATTCCGGATAATTGCAGAATTTGGGCACTGCCGATCGAGCCGCTCGAAAGGATCGTTTCGTGCGTCGATTCCGCCTGCCATTCGCTGCCGCCGCCGACAAATTCGACGCCGCTGCAGCGTAAGCCATGCGCCGTCTTTTCCAGTTTCAGCCGGCGCACCTGGCAACCGGTCATCACGGTCAGGTTGCCACGCCGCATCGCCGGTTTCAGGAACGCCTTGGCGGTATTCCAGCGAATCCCGCGCTTTTGATTCACCTCGAAATAGCTGCAGCCTTCATTGTCACCCTGGTTGAAATCGGTGACCTTGGGAATTCCGACCTCAGCCGCGGCATCGCGAAACGCATCCAGGATGGGCCACGACAGCCGCTGCTTTTCGACCCGCCACTCGCCGCCGGCGCCATGAAACGGCGTGCTGCCAGCATGATGGTCTTCGCTTTTCACGAACAGCGGCAACACCTGGTCCCAGCGCCAGCTGTCATCGCCAGTCAACTCCGCCCAGCGATCGTAGTTGCGTGCCTGGCCGCGCATATAGATCATGCCGTTGATCGACGAGCAGCCGCCGAGCACTTTGCCGCGTGGATAGATCAGCTGGCGTCCGTTCAAGCCGGGATCGGCTTCGGTACGGTAACACCAATCGGTGCGCGGATTATTGATGCAATACAGGTAGCCGACCGGGATATGAATCCAGATGTAATCATCCTTCGCACCGGCTTCGATCAGCAGCACGCTGACCTCCGGGTCCTGGGTCAGCCGGTTCGCCAGAACGCAGCCGGCGCTACCGGCGCCGATGATGATGTAGTCGTAGGTGCCAGCAGGTTCCATGTTTGTGATCCTCGTAGCGCTATCGTGGAAGTTGATTACTTGGCCACCGGCATCGTGAACTCCGCGCCCTTGGCGATACTCTGCGGCCAGCGCTGCATGATCGACTTGTAGCGCGTGTAGAAGCGGATGCCTTCCTCGCCATAGGCGTGGACGTCGCCGAACAGCGAGCGCTTCCAGCCGCCGAACGAATGCCAGGCCATCGGCACCGGGATCGGCACGTTGACGCCGATCATACCGACTTCGATCTGCCGCGAAAATTCGCGCGCGGTGTGGCCGTCGGCGGTGAACAAGGATACGCCGTTGCCGAATTCATGGGCGTTGATCAATTCCACCGCCGCCGCGAAATCGGGCACGCGCACGATGCACAGCACCGGACCGAAGATCTCTTCCCGATAGATGCGCATGTCCGGCGTCACGTGGTCGAACAGGCTGCCGCCGATGAAGAAACCCTGCTCGTGGCCCGGCACCTTCAGGCCGCGACCGTCGACCAGCAGCTTGGCGCCCGATTGTACGCCGCCGTCGATGTAGGCCTCCACCTTGGCCTTGTGCGCGGCGGTCACCAGCGGCCCCATCTCGGCATCGGCTTCCATGCCATTCTTCACCTTCAGCGCCTGGATGCGCGGGATCAGCGCCTCGATCAGCTGGTCGGCGACGCCGCCGACCGCCACCGCGACCGAGATCGCCATGCAGCGCTCGCCGGCCGAACCGTAGGCGGCGCCGATCAGCGCGTCGACCGCCTGTTGCAGGTCGGCGTCCGGCATCACCACCAAGTGATTCTTGGCGCCGCCCAGCGCCTGCACCCGCGGCGGATACTTGCCGGCGCGCGCGCTGCCTTCGCGGTACACATATTCGGCGATCGGGGTCGAGCCGACGAAGGACACCGCGTTGACATCCGGATGGTGCAACAGCGCATCGACCGCCACCTTGTCGCCCTGCACCACGTTGAACACGCCGTCCGGCAAGCCCGCCTTCTGGAACAGCTCGGCCAGCAGCAGCGACGCCGACGGGTCGCGCTCCGACGGCTTGAGCACGAAGGTGTTGCCGGTAGCCAGCGCCAGCGGCGCCATCCACAACGGCACCATGACCGGAAAGTTGAATGGCGTGATGCCGGCGGTGACGCCGAGCGGCTGGCGCAGGTTCCAATTGTCGATGCCGCCGCCGATGTCGTCGGTGAACTGGGTCTTCAGCAGCTGCGGCACGCCGCAAGCGAATTCGACCACTTCGATACCGCGCGTGACTTCGCCGCGGGCGTCGGAAAACACCTTGCCGTGTTCGTGCGTGATCGCCTCGGCCAGCGCATCGTGCCGCTGCTCCATCAAGTCCTTGAAGCGGAACAGGATACGGGCGCGCTTCAGCGGCGCCATCGCGGCCCAGGCTGGCGCGGCGGCAGCGGCGGCCGCCACCGCCTGGTTCACTTCCTCGACACTGGCCAGCGCCACGTGTGCTGCCACTGCGCCGCTGGCTGGATTGAACACCGGTTGCTGGCGGCCACTGGAGGACGGCACCAGCCGGCCATTGATGTAATGGGAAATAACCGGAATAGAGGAGCCGGACATGATGGTTTCCTGTAAAGAATGAATTCGTTAGCAGCATAGCCGCTGTCAAGCGGGGAATCCAATGAGTTATGATCGATTTTGTTATAAATATTTCTAATAATATGGCCAGCATCAACGGTGAGCGTGGCTGTAATTGGTCATTTTCTCAATGCTCGAAAATCCCGCCATGGGGCTCGCGCTATGAATTTGATTCAACTCCGCGCCTTCGTCGCTGTCGCCCGCGAAGGCAACCTGACGCGTGCCGCCGAACGGCTGCACGTGTCGCAACCTGCGGTCAGCCTGCAGATCAAGGCGCTGCAGAACAGCTTGAATCTGCAGTTATTCAGTTGCATCCCAAGTGGGATGTGACTGACCGACGATGGCGCCAAATTGTTGCCACTCGCCGAACACACGCTGGCCGGTATGAGTGCATTGACGCAATCGGCGCGCATGCTGCATGCGCGCGCCGCTGGCACGCTGACCGGTTCGCTCTCGATCGGCACCATCCTCGATCCCGAATTCACCCGGCTGGGCGCATTCCTGAAGCAATTGGTGGAAACCTACCCGCAACTGTCGACTGAACTGCGGCATAGCATGTCGGGGGATGACTTGCTGCAGGTCGAAAACGGCAGTCTCGATGTCGGTCATTACCTGGGACGCCCGCCCCACCAATTTCACTACCTGATCCTGACCCCATTCACCTACAAGGTAGTGGCGCCGCGTGGCTGGAAAAACCGCGTCAATGGACGTGACTGGCACGCATTGGCGCGGCTGCCATGGATCTGGACACCGCCGCAGTCAGCACACAACCGATTGCTGAGCAAGACCTTCGCCCAATACAAAGTCAGCCCCAACAAGGTGGCGCTGGTGGATCAGGAATCCTCGATGCTGGACTTGGTGAAATCGGGCGTTGGCCTGTCTCTGATGCGCGAATTCGTGGCGCTACGCGAAGCACATGCGCACGGCCTGGCCATCGCCGACACGGTCAGCCTGACCAGCGAATTATCATTCATCGGGTTGAAGCGGCGCCGCAAAGAACCGGCAATTGCCGCCGTATTTGCGATCCTGTTCCCACTATGGGCTAGCTGAAAACGGGCTGTGGATAAGGCTGGGGAAAACGTGCAGAGAGTTTGAGGAAAACCGCAGGCTGATCTGGCGCCAATTTTGTTATCCAGAATCGGTCACGCAGCATACTGGTGTTTATACAGGCTCTTTTACGCTATTCAAGCCTTTGAATTCAAAGAGGATAACCGGCTTGTCCACAGAAACGTGTAGAGCCTACTATTACTACTATTCTTAAATATATAAATCATGGAATAAAACCAGAAACCCGTTACGCCCAGCCAGAACGCAAACCCCTGCTTTCAGAGATGGTGATAGCCAATATCCGAACGGACTTTGCCGCGAAACACCCAGTACGACCAGAATGCATACAGCAGAATAATTGGCAATAGAAACACGGTTCCCACTATCAGGAATACTTGCGAGGCCTGGCCCACCGCTGCATCCCGCAACGTGACCGAAGGTGGCACCACATAAGGCCATTGCGAAAT
>DATJCV010000460.1:0-10100 GCA_035497775.1 Burkholderiaceae bacterium
GTCGGCATCCCAATGGCCCTGCATGTGGAAGTTTGCAAACGGTGCCAGCGCCTCGGCGCGCTCCACCAGTTGCACCATGGTTTCCGCCACGTCCGGCAGGTAAGCCCATTGATGGCCGACACCCGCCGCTCCCGGGTAAACTACCGAGGTAACCGGCTTGCCGGGCTTAACCAACCCCTGCGCAAACCAGTTGTTGGCGGCGTGCGGGCCGAAGAAATCGCCGGCGCGCACGATCAGGCTATCCACGCCGCGGTTGGCGGCGACCCGCAGCCGCTGCTCCATTTCGACCCGGATGCGGCCTTTGCGGGTCAAGGGCTGCTGCGCCGCATCTTCGGTCAGGAGCGGGAATGCGTCCGGCCCGTAGTTGTAAACCGTGCCCGGCAGCAGGATGCGCGCGCCCGTCGCTTGGGCAGCGCCGATGCTGCTGTCGAGCATCGGCAGCACCAGCTTGTCCCAGTCGCGGTAGCCGGGCGGGTTCACCGCATGCACGATCAGCGCCGCACCGCGCGCCGCCGCCTGCACCTGCGCCGGATGCATGGCGTCGCCGGCGATCCAGTCGTAGCCGTTGGCGCACACCGCCGGCGCGAGGGCGCGGCGATGCAAGGCCCGGATTCGCCAGCCGCGCGCCTGCAGCCGGCGCGCCACTTCGCCGCCGATACCGCCTGTGGCGCCCAGCACCAATGCCGTTCGTTGTGTCGTTTGCTGCGCCGTTTGTTGCTGTGCCATGACTTGCTCCTTGAAGTGGATGGAGCTAGTATCGGCCTTCGGTCATCGCAATGAAATTGCATGACAGACCCTATACACGATTCATTTTTGTATGACTGACGACGAACCCGGCTGGGAGTTGTACCGCTCGTTCCTCGGCGTGCTGCGCGCCGGTTCGCTGTCGGGCGCCGCGCGCGCCCTGGGGCTGGCGCAACCCACCGTCGGCCGCCATATCGACGCGCTGGAACGGGCCGTCGGCTTTGCGCTATTCACCCGTTCCCAGCTTGGCTTCACGCCGACCGAAGCGGCGCTGGCGCTGCGCCCCTATGCGGAAACCCTGGCGGCCACCACCAGCGCGCTGCTGCGCGTGGCCGCCAGCCAGGGCGCCGGCGCGCGCGGCACGGTGCGCATCGCCGCCAGCGAAGTGATCGGCATCGAAGTGCTGCCGCCGATCCTGGCCGCGCTGCGTGCCGCCTACCCGAAGCTGGTGATCGAGTTGACGCTGTCGAACCGCATCGAAGACCTGCTGCGGCGCGAAGCCGATATCGCGGTGCGCATGCTGCGGCCGCAGCAGGAAGCGCTGGTGGCGCGCCGCATCGGCGACATCGAACTCGGATTGCATGCGCGGCAAAGCTATCTGGACCGCCACGGCACGCCGGCCAGCTGGGCCGAACTGCGTAGCCACGCGCTGATCGGCTTCGACCAGGAAACCGCCTTCATCCGCAGCCTGCGCCCGCATCTGGGGATGCTGCGGCGCGAAGCCTTCGCGCTGCGCACCGACAGCGATCTGGCTCAGCTGGCAGCGATCCGCGCCGGCTACGGCATCGGCGTGTGCCAAGTTGGACTGGCAAGGCGGGATGCGGCGCTAGTGCGGGTGCTGCCGGAACTGTTTTCGCTGCGGCTCGATACCTGGCTGGCGATGCATGAAGACTTGCGCGACAGTCCGCGCTGCAGCGTCACGTTCGCGGCGCTGGGAGCGGGGTTGACAGAGTACATTAGCGGCGCCCCTGATCCTGATTCCCGTCCCGCATAGCGCGAGGAATGCCTGATTCTGCGTCGCGGCGAACGTCCGTTCTTCCAGTGCTGGAGCGGTGAGAAACGTGTCGCTCGGGCGCGTGTGTCGCGTGGGTAGCGCCTGTCATGCAAAAGCACAAAGCGAATTGCGCGCTAGACACAAGGTCTTTTATTTTGACAATGTGTGGCTGGTTCTGGAACTGTCAGCACAGTTGATCTAGCAGCTGCGGAGGCGAGGCGCCATCGACCGGTGTCGCTTTATAGAAAACTGATTAATGAAATCATGAAATCGTAGTCTGTCCCGGATTTTTCCAATGCAGCGACATATAAAATTGCGGACGGGTATCGTTATTAACACAAGGAAATTATGAAAAAAGCATTAGTTGCAGTCCTTTTGGTTGTTTCTTCTTCGAGCTACGCGTGCTCATTCAAGACTTCCGATACGGAGGACATCAGGGAGGTCGTTAGGCAACGTGGGGGTTATCCTATTTCCGACGAGGTATGCAATTTTCTGAATCAACAAGGTCTGGCTCTTTCCGTTACTGCCAATTCAACAGTTCTTGCAGGCGTATCGACCGCGTGGGTGGTTATAAACTTAACGAAGCTAAAGACGGGCGTTGTGTCTGATACGTATCGGTATTCAACCAAAGTGAATACGAGCGTAGCAAGCCAAGATACAGCCAATGCCATGCTGTATGAGGGTATTAAGGAGACAGTTGCCGCATTCGATTTTGTGAAAGCAGCCAACGAGGTCAAGGGTTATCTCGCCAAGAGAAAATGACCGTTTTATAGGCCTCTTTCAACGCGTTGAAAACCGGGGCCCGCGCTATGCCTTTTAGGGCGGAGTCCCGTACATCAATCTGGACTGCCCCGCATTGATCTAAAAACCAGAAAGGGGGCCTCAGGCCCCCTTTCTGGCATGCGGCACATTGGCAGCCGCTTGTCGCGCTATCGCTTAAAACTCTTCCCACTCGTCGCTATTGGCACTGACGGGCTTACCGCCTGCGTTGGTGGTGACGGCCTTCGGAACGAGCGCTTTTTGCTGCGCGGCCGGACGGGCGGGCGGCGCAATCTTTGTCGCTCGTGCCGTCTGGAATTCGTTGCCGAGCGTGAACACGCTTACCGCCTGCGCCAGCGATGCACTCTGGTCTTGCATGCTCAGTGCCGCCGCTGCCGCCTGTTCCACCAGCGCGGCATTTTGCTGCGTCATTTGATCCATCTGTCCGATGGCCTGGTTGACTTGTTCAATGCCGGCGCTTTGCTCCTGGCTGGCAGCGGTAATTTCGCTCATGATATCGGCAACCCGTTTAACCGAATTGACGATATCCTCCATGGTCTGGCCAGCGTCGTCCACCAGTTTGCTGCCATGATCGACTTTCCCCACTGAGTCGTCGATCAGCGTCTTGATCTCCTTGGCGGCACTGGCGGAGCGCTGTGCCAGGCTGCGCACTTCGGTGGCCACTACCGCAAAACCACGGCCTTGCTCGCCGGCGCGCGCCGCTTCGACAGCGGCGTTCAGTGCCAGGATATTGGTTTGGAAGGCGATGCCATCGATCACGCTGATGATGTCGGCGATCTTGCCCGAACTGGCCTTGATCGAACCCATGGTCTCGACCACCTGGCTAACCACCTGGCCACCCTTGACTGCCACGCCGGATGCGGTGGCGGCCATCTGGTTGGCTTGGCGCGCATTGTCGGCATTCTGGCGCACGGTGCTGGTCAATTCCTCCATTGAGCTGGCGGTTTCTTCCAGCGAACTGGCTTGGGATTCGGTACGCGAGGACAGGTCGGCATTGCCGGCGGCGATTTCGCCGGAGGCTGCCGCAATGGCATCGGTGCCAAGACGGACATTGCCGACCACGCTAGCCAGGTTTTGGCTAATGCCGTTGATGGCCTCTGCGAGTTGGCCGATCTCGTCGCGCCCAGTGCTTTTGATCGTGGTGGTCAGGTCGCCCGAGGCAATTTTCTGTGCGGCACGTGTTGCAGCGCCGAGCGGCCGGCTGACCATGTAACGGATGATCAGAAATAAAACGACCGCCATGAGCAGGTTAATGCCAGTACCGATGGCGGCATATATTTTGAACAGCGATATTGCTGCATTGGTGATTTCATCAGTATAGACGCCGCCAGCCACCACCCAATCCAGGCCCTTGATATGGTCGTAGACGACTATTTTTTCGCGGGCGGAAGATTCACCCTTGTTTTTCCACGGATAGGTGATGATGCCTTGCTTGTTGGCCAGCATTTCCTTGATGAAACTTTTCCCGTTGGCGTCTTTCGCTTCCAGCAAAATTTCGCCTTCAAGTGAAGGATGGAGGGTCAATTTGCCAAGATTCGGACCTTCGTGCGCGTCGAGGATGTAGAAGTAGCCGGTTTCACCAATTTTGATATTTTTTATCTTGTCTTTCAGGGTGGTCAGCCGGTTGTTGATCTCGACGCCGACATACAGGATGCCGATGACTTGGCCGGCAGCGTCCTTGATCGGGTCATATTCAGTCATGAATTGCCGGCCGAACAGCGTCGCCATGCCGCCATAGGATTCTCCCGCGAGCAAGCGCTTGTAGCCGGGGTGATTACGGTCAAGCAGCGTACCCACTGCGCGCTGTCCATCCTCTTTGAGGATCGAGGTCGAGATTTGGATGAAATCCTCGGCCGACTTGACGAAAATCGCGGCAGTGACGCCGTTCTGGGTGGGGAAGTGGTCCACCGCTGAAAAATTCAGGTTGAGCGTGACATCGCCATTCTTCAGGGTGGGGGCGGGTGTGCCGGCGATATCAACCATGGCGCTCGTATCGAGCGTGAATTGGTCGGGAAAGTAATTCTTCAGTGATTTTGCAAAACGGTCAGTCTCGTTGCGCGCCGTGCTATCGACGACCTCGATCATATCAACCACCATCCTGGCCTGCGTCCTGACCCCAGCAAGCGTCTGGGTTTTCATCAGTTGGGTGTTCGAGTAGCCCATTGCGATCGAATACAAGGTATACAGGCCGCCGATCAGTATAAATATGGCGAGCGCGAGCTTGGTCCCGAGACCCCAGTTACGCATTTTATTGATGATTGCATGCATGATTTTTCCGCCAATAGTTTGAAATTATCTCAACGTATGTCAACGGTAAAATCAGTAGAAACTTTAGTTGCAGAAACGCGTTTCCGGCTTTTGCACGTAAATATACTGATGACGTATATTTCAACAGCGCAGACGACATGACGAAAATGTAGCTATTTTGATGAATACTTCCGCCTATTAGAAAATACCGGGAAATATTCGCAGCCTGCCTGCAGCGCTTTCCGAGAAAATGGCGGACCGAAGCCGAAAGAACCTCTCCATTAAAATCAGTCGATCAATCCGCCCAGTTTGAAGACGTGCACGTTGTATCCGGAACGGTTTCAATCGCTTGAGCAGATACGCTGGAATATGGAAACGGAAGCGGAAGCGGGAATCGCGTGACTTTTTTGCGCCGAGTCTAGCAAAACAGTCTATTCATTGGGGATATATTCAACTGGAGGCGAACTGCTTTTTTGCCTTTCTCCAGCATGACATCGAGCGACCCAATCGACGTCAGTCCTTCAGTCTAAGCCACGCGCATCTGGCACACGGGTGCACTGCACTTTGCCAAGCCAGCCTCGACCATCGCCAGGCTATCGGATTCATAGAGTGCAACCGTGAGCGGCAATTTCTGCCAAACAGCGTGCCGTTGCGCGCCGAGCACCTTTAAAGCCTGATCAGTATCTTTTCAACAGGAGCGACAGGAAGGCGAGCACGATGAACTGTTCACTGGTATGCAGTTTGCGTTCGCAGTTCTTCCATAAGCGACGGCACTTCTCCAGCCAGGCAAAGGAACGCTCGACGATCCAGCTTTTCCGAATGAACGCAAACTTGTGCAACGCATGACGTTGGGCGACTTCCACCTGCGCTCCCCGTATCTGCCGCACCATATTTTCAAACCGTTCGCCGGTATAACCGCCATCGACCAGCACCTTGCGCACTTCGGACAAGCCATCATCGTTCTGCAAGAGCATCAGCAAGGCGCCGTTCATGTCGTTCACGTCCGCCGTCGTTACCGCGATCGCATGCGGCAGGCCTCGCGCGTCCATTGCAATATGGCGCTTGATTCCCGAGACCTTCTTGCCGGCGTCATAGCCTTTGTGCCGAGCCGTATCGGTGTTCTTGACGCTTTGCGCGTCCACGATGCAAAAGCGCGTCGAGCGCGGCCGCCCATTGTTCTCGCGTTCGGGCGCCACCTGATTTTTTAATGCCTGCTCCAGTAGGCTATCCGTGCCTTCCTCCCCCACTTTCTTCCAGTGATCGAAGTGGTATCGCACCGTGCTGGGTGCAGGAAAATCCCCTGACAAGGCGCGCCAGGTCGCCGCATTCTTCAGCAGGTACAGGATCGCGCAGAAAATGTCATACCAATCCCATTTCCTCAGCGCCGCCGTCTTCCTCGACCCTTCCAACAGCGGGCGAATCTGCTCGAATTGCTCGCAGCTGATAGCGCTCGGATACTGCTTCCTGCTCATCCCGTTCCCGTCTCAACATAATGGACGGAAAAACACCAATCAGGCTCTTACCACAAACCCGTTTTGTAGAAAGGCCGAAACGAGGCCGTTACGACGACTTCGTTATCGTGGACAGACCACGGCTTATCTCATCAAAATATATATTCGACTATTGAGCAGCGAGGCCACCCCTTATCCACGCTCCGGCTCCAGCCCGGCATAGCGTGGCCAACTGTCTTCCAGCGCCGCCCACGGCGGCACTCCGGTCGCGAAAATATGCGCCACCGGCACCACATCAATCTCACTGTCGATGGTGCCCATGCGCAGCCGCAACAACTGCGGCGCATCGTCGCGGCGCGAATACAGTGGTGTGCCGCAGCGGCGGCAGAAGGCGCGCTGCTTGCCGGGCGAGGATTCGTATTCGGCGATCAGCGCCGGATCGCCGCTCCAGCGCAATTGCCGCGCATCGGCCGGTGCCGCGATCGCGTTGCTGGTTCCTTGCGCCTTGCGGCAGGTCGCGCAATGGCAGACGGTGACGGGGCCGAACGCGCCGTCATACTGGTAACGCACGCCGCCGCACAGGCAGCTTCCCTCGATCATGTCAGGCTCCGCTGGTTGATTTATCCGCCGGCGCCGGCTCAGGAATGGCCGATCACCGGGTGTGGCTGGTAGGCGCTTTCCAGCGTGCCGATTTCTTCTGCCGTCAGGCTGATTTCGGTGGCAGCGGCGGCCTGCTCCAGTTGCTCCAGCTTCGAGGCGCCGACGATCGGCGCCGTCACGCCCTTGTGCAGCAGCCAGGCATACGCAGCTTGCGCATTCGAGATGTTCTTCGCCTGCGCCACCTTGGTCAGTGCCGCCACCACCGCGAAATCGGCATCGTTGTAGTAATACTTCAACGCCATTTCGTCGGTGCCGGCGCGGGCAGTGGCGGCATGCGCGGCACCGCCCGCCTTGTCGTCGCGCGCGCGGTTGCCGGCCAGGAAACCGCGCGCCAGCGGGCTCCATGGAATCAGCGCCACGCCCTGCTCGCGGCACAGCGGAATCATCTCGCGCTCTTCTTCGCGGTACACCAGGTTGTAGTGATTTTGCATCGAGACGAACGGCGTCCAGCCATGCTCCTTGGCCACCTGCTGCGCCTTGGCGAACTGCCAGGCCCACATGCTGGAAGCGCCGAGATAGCGCACCTTGCCGGCCTTCACCACGTCGTGCAGCGCTTCCATGGTTTCCTCGATCGGCGTGCCGTAATCCCAGCGGTGGATCTGGTACAGGTCGATATAGTCGGTGTCCAGCCGCTTGAGCGAGGCATCGACCGCATGCAGGATATGCTTGCGCGACAAGCCCCGCCGGTTTGGCTTCAACTGCTCGGGCGACGCCGTATGGTAATCAAGATGCGCCTGGTCGAACACCGGGAAAAAGACCTTGGTGGCAATCACCACCTCTTCGCGCCGCGCGAATTCCTTCAGCAACTGCCCGGTGATCGTTTCGGAGGCGCCGTTCGAGTACATGTCGGCGCTATCGAAAAAATTCACGCCAAGTTCCAGCGCACGCCGCACGAACGGCCGCGCCGCAGGCGCATCCAGCACCCACGGCCGCCATTGCGGCGAACCATAGGTCATCATGCCGAGGCAGATGCGGGACACCTTGAGTCCGGTGCGTCCTAGACGGGAATACTTCATGGCCAATCCTTTTTCGTTGCCGCCGGCGCAAACATTCCAGCAAACAATGCCTGCTCGGAACTATCGATGGCGCCGCCGATCTTATTGATGAAGGGACAAAACATATTGTCGCACCTGATCGGTGTCAAGCATGTCGGTTGGCATTATCCCTGACGGAGGAATCATGATCTCGCGCACTCTTGCTTCACTGGCTTGTATCGTTGCTCTCATCGGCCTCTCAGCCTGTTCGACGCCACCGACCCGACAGCAGGTTGGGATCGGCACCGGCGCGGTGCTCGGCGGCGTGGTCGGTAATTCGGTCACTAACGGCGGCGCGCTCGGCACCCTCGGCGGCGCAGCGGTGGGTGGCGTAATCGGTAACGAGGTCACCAAGCCACATCGGTAGTAACCAGGGCAGCGCATCCCTGGCCCCGGTTGTAGCCTGTCCCGATGCGCGCGGCGATACGATTGATTCGTTACGGGGATGGGCAACTGCGAAAAATCTACAGCCATCCCGAATGTGTCGCGTAAATCGTCACTGCGTTTCATTCACTTAGGGGGCTCACGTCATGCAGCCCACGTTCGGGCTGCATGACGTCCGGCTCGAAAAAACACCAGGTGGCTTGCGGCCATCGTGCCTGAATACCGGCTTCGACCGCATTGATGGCGTCAACCAGCGCGCGGTCGCTGCCCTGCGGCCGCATTTCTGCCTGCACCGCCACCATCAATTGCTCACCCCACTGCAAGGTGATGAAGTTGATCACGCGTGCCACTTCGGGATGCATTTCAATATGCGCCAGGATGGCGGCATGGATTTCCGGATCGGCCGATTCGCCGGTGACCATCGCCTTCACTTCTCGTGTGATGACCAACGCCACCACCATCAGCAGCACGCCGACGCCGATCGAGCCGAGCGCATCCCATAGCGGATTGCCGGTCGCCACGCTTAGGGCGACGGCAGCAAACGCCAGCGCCAGCCCGGCCAAGGCGGCGATGTCTTCGCCGGCAATCACCATCAGTTCCGACTGCCGGGTTTCGCGAAACCATTTGAAGAACGGCTTGCCGTTGGCAATCTTGCGGATTTGGCGTAGCGCGCCGTACAGTGAAAACGCCTCCAGTGCGACCGAGATGCCAAGTACCAGCAACGCCACGCCGGCGTTGGCGAGCGGCTGCGGATGCTGCAGATGCTCGATGCCCTGCAGCACCGAAAAAGCGCCGCCGAGAAAGAACAGCAACAGCGCCACCATCATCGCCCAGAAATACACGACCCGACCATGGCCCATCGGGTGCACACGGCTGACCGGCCGTTTGGCCTGCCGCAAGCCGATCAATAAAAATATCTGGTTGGTACAGTCTGCCAGCGAGTGGATCGCTTCCGCCAGCATCGCGTTCGAACCGGTGAACCAGGCGGCGCCGAATTTGGCCAACGCGATGCCGCCGTTGGCGCCGAGCGCATAAAAAATCGCCTTGGTGGAGCCTTCGCTATGCGCGGCCATCGGAGTCGCTCCCGATCGATCGAAAATCTCACCTTAGCCGCTCGGGTCAGACCACGCAAGTCTCCCCACCGACGCCGCGTCTGTGTCGGAATCGGGGGCGCCCAAGCGTGCGCGTCCAGAGCTCGACCAAGGCCAACACCAGAACGGCGGCCGGGTCCGGCCAAATATCGTGTTTCTACTACTGTGCACAACCGGAAGCTTCAGGTACTCTAAGCGCACAACAAGCTGGACCACCCCTGGAGGAGAGACCATGAAACACCACTTGCTCGCGGCGCTGGCCGTACTGTGCTGCACCGCACCGCTGCACGCCAAAGACATCCGAATCGCGCACGTCTACGACAAGACCGGCCCGCTCGAAGCCTACGCCAAGCAAACCCAGACCGGCCTGATGATGGGGCTGGAATACGCGACCGGCGGCACCATGGCCGTCAACGGCAACAAGCTGGTGGTGATCGAGAAGGACACCCAGGGCAAGCCGGACGTCGCCAAGTCGCAGCTGGCCGCCGCCTATGCCGACGATAATGCCGACATCGCGGTCGGGCCGACCGGCTCCGGCGTGGCGCTGGCGATGCTGCCGGTGGCCGAGGAATACAAGAAAATCCTGCTGGTCGAGCCGGCGGTGGCCGATGCCATCACCGGCGACAAATGGAACCGTTACATCTTCCGCACCGGCCGCAATTCGTCGCAGGATGCGATCTCGAATGCCGTCGCGCTCGACAAGGACGGCGTCACG
>DATJCV010000461.1:0-1557 GCA_035497775.1 Burkholderiaceae bacterium
CTCTTCATCCTGCTCGGATGCCTCGGCAATCAGCGCTTCCTGGTTTGTCATGCGCGCTCCTTATTTCAGAAAGTAATGCGATCAATGCGGCCGAGTTACATCGAGAATCGACACTTCCTTCTTGTTTTCCATCATGTCGATCACGCGGCAGTCGGAACACATCTTGATGCGCTCCAGATTGCCGGCAAAGGCACTATGCAGCGAAAGTTTAGCCAGCATATTGTCAATCATCTGCAAGGTCCCAAACGGCTTCTGACAGCGAATGCAGTGATATGGCACGGCTTCGTTGATCACGCGCGCCTTTCGCACGTCAGCGGTCAGTAACAGGCGCGGCGTCAGCGTGATCGCGTTTTCCGGGCAGGTCTTCTCGCACAGCCCGCATTGGACGCAATTTTTTTCGACAAAGCGCAACTGCGGCAAATCGGTGTTGTCCATCAACGCCGACTCCGGGCAAGCGCCAACGCAAGACATGCACAGCGTGCAGGCATCCTTGTTCAGATTGACCGTGCCAAATAGCGACCCGGCCGGCAAGGCGATTTCGTCGCTCGGCTGGGGTGCGAATTTCAACAGATGATCGATCGCAAAATCCAGCGTATCGCGCTTGTCCACGGCGACATTGAAGCTGGCGCGCACCGCTGGCACGGTGCCAGGCTGCAGTGCATGCAGCGCCGTTTCCAGTTCCGCGGCATTCGCCGCCCGGATCAATTGAACGTGCGTGCCGGCATAACCCAGTCCTGACAGAATCGCCTGCGCACTGGCCATCTGTTGTTCCAGCGCATCGACATACTGGGGCGCTTCCTCGCCGGTCATCAATACCGCGATGTTGGCCACCCCATAGGCCAGCGCCGCCAGCCACAGATCGATCCCGACCGAAGCAACATGATGGACGGCGAGCGGAATCGCGCGCGCCGGCATGCCGCGCCCGCCGACCATCGCCAGCCGACCGGTTTGCTCGATCAGCGCTGCGCCCTGTTCCTTGCTGTGGAACAGCAATGCGGCCTCCTGACCGCCAGCACGGTTGTAGGCGGCCAGCATGGTTTTGATCCGGGTCCCCATATCGGTTGCGCGCGGATAAGAATATTCGATCGCGCCGGACGGGCAGACGGTGCTGCAGGCACCGCAGCCGGCGCACAGATTCGGATCGATCTTGACGTGGTTGCCGTCATGGCGGATCGCTTCGGCGGAACAGACATCGATGCACGCAGTGCAGCCGATTTTTCCATTGCGGCCATGGGCGCACAATTTTTCCTTGTAGCGGACAAAACGCGGCTTCTCAAACTCGCCTACCATCTGCGCCAGTTTCAACGCGTCGCTGGCCTGACGTGCGGCATCCTGGCCGGGAGCAAAATACCCTTGCGGTAATTGATGCCGGCGCAGCGTCGGTGTTGGCGACAAATCGAAAATCAGATCGTAGCCACCGCTGCGCTCGTTCGCCTCGCGCACGAAGTCGATCGCGCCGATTGCGCCGCAGGCGGCGACGCAGGCGCGATGCGACTTGCATTTATCGAGGTCGATCTGATAGGTCAAGTCGATCGCGCTTTCCGGGCAGGCATCGAT
>DATJCV010000462.1:0-3961 GCA_035497775.1 Burkholderiaceae bacterium
CTGTATCAGGAAGCGGCTGCCTGCGAGCCGGCGGATGCGATGGAGCGGCTGGATGTGGAGATGGCGAAGGAAGAGCTGGAGGATTGATTTCGGCTCTGCTCCTCAAACCCGCTTCGGCGTATCGGATCAAGCTCGATTTTATCGGCGGCGTAGGAATTAATTAAAGCCAAAGTAAGGGAAAGCGACTGCGATCGGCCAGTTCCGAACGCTGGCCACGGGCGGCTTTCCGGCGTCTCATTTTGTCGTTCCCCGGCCTTGGATGACAAGGGCGCCACCACCAGCAACGGGCCAGAAGCGCCTGCTCGTGTCCGCCGCTGGTTTACGGACGAACCCCGTGCGATATGCCGCTTGACTCAAGCCTGCTGCCGGCTCGACAATCACCGGTCATGATCCCACGGCATTCTTCTTGCACTCGCTTGCTCGTCGTTACGGCGGCAGCATTCTTCAGCCTTGCCTTACCTGCGCATGCACAGGCCACGTCAACAGAGCCCGGGCCTCGCCTGACTTACGCTCGGACGACGGCTTCAGAGCCTGCCGCGGCGCAAACGCCTGGCGCAACGGCGCGCCCCAGCACACACACAGGGGCACAGGCTGCCACGCTGCGCGCTATCGGCGCGTCAGGGTCACTCACGCAGGAGCTGCGCTACCGCGTGAAGTCGCCTCAAGTGCGTGAGTTGCAGGTGCGGTTGCGGCTTGCCAAATACCTTGCGCTGTACGATGTCGACGACCGCTTCGGCATGCTCACGCGAGAGGCGGTGCTGAAGTTCCAACGCGACAATGGACTCAGCGCCACCGGCATGGTCGACCAGCAGACCTGGGACACGCTGCTGGTGCGCTCGCGCGTGCCGACCGAAGCCGAGCTGAACAACACCGACGTCGGTTCTTGGTTCGCGGCGCCGGAGCAGACCGGTTATATGATGGAGTTGCAACACCGACTGGGCCAGGTGGGGCTGTACCAAGGCGCGGTCGACGGCACATTCAACGACACCACCCGGCGGGCGATCGAAGCTTGGCGCGTCCGCATTGGCTTGCCCGTGAGTGAGGTCATGGACGAGCGCACCTGGGCGCTTTTGATCCGCCGCACGCGAACCCCCCGCTATGCCGAGTTGTTCGACGCGTCGCTGGCCAGCACACTTGTCCAGGAGCTCGACCCCCGCTGTGCGACGGGCAAGGTGGTGTGCATCTCCAAGAAACAACGAAAGATGTCCTATGTCGTCGATGGCAAGGTGCACTTCACGCGGGAGGCGCGTTTTTCCAGGCCCGGCTGGGACAGCCCCGAGGGCGAATTCCGCATCTGGTACATGAACAGCGACACGGTCTCAAAGATCTTTGGCGAACGCACTCCGATGCCCTACGCCATGTTCTACCAGGGCAACGTTGCCATCCACTACTCACAGGACTTCGCCGATAAGGGCTACGAGGGCGGCTCGCACGGTTGCAGCCAGCTACGCGACTACCAGGCCGCCAAGTGGCTCTATGAGCAGCTAAAGGTCGGGGATCGAGTGGTTGTCTATTAACTGCGGGGCAGTCGAGTGATCGGGCGGACTCCCACGCACCTGCGGTTGTGCAGGCCTTGCGTCCCGCGCTGCGGTGACTGGCTGCGCTTGGCGCGGGTAGAGCCGTGTGACGGGCTATGAATCACGAGGGTTTGCCCGAACTTGGGTCTGCTTTACGGTCAGGCGGCGGGGCGAGCGCATGCTGAGCAGCGGCAGGCCCGCCAAAACACCCACGTGGACCATCCCAGGGCGGGTTCATCCCAGTGAGCCCGAAAACATGCCGTTTGAAAAACCTATTCCCCTGGTCAACAACGTCTGCTCGATGACCAGCAGCCACAACGGCGGCTTGTACAGCAATTTCCTGATGCGGCCCTCTGGATGGAAGCAGCTTCAGCCTTTCTGGCTTTCATCCAACGGCTGTTTCGGGGCGCCCAATTTGACTTGGTCGATTTCTGCCGTGGGTCGTGTACAGCCAATCCAATTCGCACGCATCGTTCCCCACCGGGCATGAATCCCACCAATTTCCACAGCGCTGCACTCCCGAATCGCCCTATTCCCTCGACGGCGGCGCCAGCGGCCGTAAGGCAATCGGCGCCGACATCACGATCGAGGTGCGGGTTTCGCCGAAGTGGTTGATGCTGCCGACGAATTGTTCCAGGTGGCCGACGTTGCGCGTGACGACGCGCAGGATGTATGAATCCTGGCCGGTCACGTGCAGGCATTCGAGCACTTCCGGCATTTGCTCCAGTTGCGCCAGCAGCCTGGCCTTGTCCGGCTGCATCGCGGTGATGCCGACTAGGGCCATGACGCCGTAGCCGACTTTCTCCGGCGCGACCACGGCGCGAAAGCCTTCGATCACACCGGCCTCTTCCAATCGTTTCAGGCGTTCCGAAGTAGCCGGGACCGACAGCGCGACTTTCTCGGCCAGGTCGGTCAGCGACATCCGGCCATCAGCCTGGATCGCTTCCAGGATTTTCCATGAGCGCGCGTCGAGATCCATAAAATCCTACCCTGATTTTGAAAACAAACAGAATATTTCAGGCTACGGCACAAATCCACCTGAATTTCGCCATTTGAACGGGACTTCGGCTTACGCATAATGATGCTGTCAGACAAATTTGCGGAGTTCTATGTGGATGGCGTGCTTTTCCTGAAATCGGCGTTGATCGGCCTCTCGATCGCCGCCCCGGTGGGGCCGATCGGCTTGCTGTGCATCCAGCGCACCTTGAGCCACGGCGCCCGCATCGGTTTCATCAGCGGCCTGGGTGCAGCCTGCGCCGACGCCTGTTTCGGTATGATCGGCGCGTTCGGCGTTGCCGCGATCACGCAAACCTTCGTCGCGCTGGCGCAGCCTTTGGCGCTCGCCGGCTCGGCGCTGCTGATCTGGATGGGGGTGAAACTGCTGCGCACGCCGGCGCAGCAACAGGCTGCGAAGGCGCGTGAGACGGTCAAAGCGCTGCCGGCGTTTTCTTCGGTCTACGCGCTGACGATGACCAACCCGCTGACCATCCTGTCCTTCGTCGCCGTCTTTTCGGCGCTGGGGGCAGGCGCCGCGGCCGATGCGAGTAGAGCCGCGCTGATGGTGGTCGGGGTATTCACCGGATCGGCGTTGTGGTGGCTAGGCTTGTCGGTGACCGTCGCCGCAATCCGGCACCGCATCAGCGCGCGGATCATGAGGCGCGTGAACCAGGCCGCAAGCCTGTTTCTGCTCGGTTTCGCGCTATGGCAAATCGCTCGGGTATTACTGGCCTGAGGCCGGCTTGCTGCGCGGGATTGCCGGATTTTTCAAAGGGGGAGGCGTGAACCTCGCCTTCGGATCGAACTCGCGCTACCACGCGCCGGCACCGAATACGCCGCAGAAGGCGAGTGCCTCAAATCACGCAACTAATCCGCACCGCGCCGAGCGCACGTTCCATCATCACCTATCGCCGGAAACCCTGCCATATAAAACTGCGCGGCTGTGACACCGGTATCCAGCCGCGTGAGCGGCAATGGCGGCGACACCAGTGGCAACCACAGCGCCTGGTATGCAGCTTCACTGGAGAGACCATAGGGCGCGGCGTCGTGGTTGTCAAAAGCGTAGTAGACGGCATCGACGCCGGCAATCACCATCGCCGCCAGACACATCGGGCAAGGATGGCCGCTGGCATACACCACACTCCCTTTCAGGTTCGGCCGGCCCAGGTCGGCGCGCAGCATGGCGGCGATCGGCGCATGGCCGCGTCGCACGGCAAGCGGCGCCAGCCACCGAGGTTCCGATCGACGGGCGCCCTGCCCGTAGTCCAGCAGCAAAGGACCGCGGGTTTTCGAAGAAACATGCCGCACACTCAGAACGGCAATTTAAGAACCGAATTGTCCTGTGAGGGCGAACTGTCCGGCACGGAAGAATTGCCATGCGACGAAGGCTCGGCGCTGCCGACCGCAGCATCAATGCGGCCGTACAGCCCATGCTTCTCATCACCCGG
>DATJCV010000463.1:0-2476 GCA_035497775.1 Burkholderiaceae bacterium
GGCGTGGCCGCGCAGGCGGCAACGATCAGTAGTCCTGTGCCGGCCGGGTTTATTTCAGCAGACGCAGAGCGAACGGATAGCGGTACGCCTTGCCCTTGGAGGCACTGATCGCGCCCATCAGGCAAAACACCAGGTTCAGGATGAACAGGATCGGGAACAGGACCAGGCCGATCAGCAGGAAGGCCAGCACGCCGGCGATCACGTAGCCCAGCATCAGCGTGATCTGGAAATTCAGCGCTTCCAGCGCTTCCTGGCCGACAAAGGCGGAATCGTCTTTCTTCAGCAGCCAGATCACCATGGCGCCAATGAAGCCGGTAAAAATGCCGAACAGATGCGCCAGCATCGCCAGGTTGGTTTCGTCGCGGTTTGGTCCGACTTCAATGATATCGCTCATGACAACTTTCTTTGCTCATGGGTGCAGGACAGTGGCTGCGCAGTCTGCTCAGGCGGCGGCTTTCTTCGCCACCGCCCTGGTTCGCGCAGGTTTTTTGGCGGCCGTTTTTTTGGCCGGTGCCGCGGCTTTTTTTGCTGCCGGTGCAGGGACATCGCTGGCCTCGGCGGCGCTCTTATCCGCCTTGCCTTTCGCCGGAGCCTTTGCCTTGCGCGGTTCGAACTCGAAGCTCACCTTGCCATCCTTGCCCTTGACCAGGAAGGCCTTGAACGGCCGCCGCGTGCGCTGCGAGACGAAGCCCGGCAGCAGGTCGGTCTTGCCGTCGTTCAAGAGCTTGGCCATCTGCTCCGGCAGGATTTCCTGCTGCAAGATGATGCGGCCGCTGCGGAAATCGCAAGTCTTCGGCTTCGCCACCGATTTTTCACAGACGTAGGCCAGGCCCATTTCATAGACGCCGCTGCCGCATTTCGGGCACGGCCCGAGCGGCGTCTGGCCGCTGAAGTCGACGCCTTCGGCGTTTTCGTCGTCGTCCTGGCCCTGGCCGAAATCGAACTCGAGCTTGAAGTTGTTGATCTCTTCGTCGCGCGAAATTTTCAGGATTGCCGCGAACGGCCGTCCCATCTTCGAGCGGAAGCCCTGCAGCGGGCCGATGCTGCGGTTCTGCAGCAGTTCTTCGACTTCGGCCACTTCGAACTGGCGCCCGCCCGGCGTTTTCGACATCGAGAATTCGCAGTTCGTGCAGGCGAAGCGACGGTAGTTTTCCTTCACCACACCGCCACAGTTGGGGCACGGCGTCGCCAGCGTCGCATAGTCGCCGGGAATGGTGTCGTTGTTGTATTCCTTGGCGCGCTTGACGATGATTTGCGTCATCTGCGCGATCTCGCGCATGAATTCCTCGCGGCTGATCTTGCCTTTTTCCATCTGCGACAGCTTGTATTCCCAGCCGCCGGTCAGTTCCGGCGCCGTCAGCTCGTTGACGCCGAGGCCGCGCAGCAAGGTCATCAGCTGGAATGCCTTGGCGGTCGGCATCATTTCGCGGCCTTCGCGCAGCAGGTATTTTTCCGACAGCAAGCCTTCGATGATCGCCGCCCGCGTCGCCGGCGTGCCGAGGCCCTTGCCGGCCATCGCCTCGCGCAGGTCTTCGTTGTCGACCAGCTTGCCGGCGCCTTCCATCGCCGACAGCAGCGTCGCTTCGGTGTAGCGCGCCGGCGGCTTGGTGACCAGACCGTTGGCCGTGACTTTTTCGGTCTTGACCTTTTCACCCTTGGCCACCGCCACCAGCGTGCCGCTATCCGGGTCCTTGTCGTCGGCCACATCCTTGCCGTAGATCGCCAGCCAGCCAGGGTTGGTCATCACCTTGCCTTCAGTCTTGAACTGATGGCCCGAGACTTCGGTGTAGCGGGTGGTGACCTGGAATTCGGCGGCCGGGAAAAACACCGCCATGAAGCGCTTGGTTACCAGGTCATATAGCTTTTGCTCCGGTTCCGACAGGTTTTTCGGCGCTTGCGTGGTCGGGATGATCGCGAAGTGATCGCTGATTTTGGCGTTGTCGAAAATTCGCTTGTTCGGCTTGACCCAACCTTTGTTCAGGATCTGCGCCGCGAACTGCTGGTAGTTATGGTTTTCCGAAATCGTTTCCAGCGCCTGCTTGACGCTGCCGATGTAGTCTTCCGGCAAATGGCGCGAATCGGTACGCGGATAAGTCAGCACCTTGTGCTTTTCATACAGAGCCTGCGCCAGGCCGAGCGTGTTCTTGGCGGAAAAACCAAAGCGCGAGTTGGCTTCGCGCTGCAGGGTGGTCAGGTCGAACAGCGCCGGCGCCATCGACGTGGTCGGCTTCGATTCTTCGGTGACGGCCCCCAGCTTGCCGCGGCAGGCGGCGACGATCGATTCGGCCGCCGCCTTGCTCCACAGCCGTTCGGCGCGTTTTTCCGGATCGGTTTCATCCTTCTTGAATTTGGTGTCGAGCCAGCGCCCTTCGTAGATGCCAGCGGCGCAGACGAATTCGCCGCGCACTTCCCAATAGTCGCGCGGTACGAATTTCTTGATCTTCTCTTCGCGCTCGACCACGATCGACAGGGTCGG
>DATJCV010000464.1:0-4340 GCA_035497775.1 Burkholderiaceae bacterium
TCGGACAGCTGCTGCACGGCCAGAAAAGCGCGCGCGAAGGCTTTGGCCTGGCTTACGCGAAGACCGGCACTACCGATGTCAAGCTGGTCGACTGGAGTCTGCAGCGGGCCGCCGATGGCCGCTATCGAGCTCTGCTGCGCACCGCCAATTTCACGCTCGATCTGGATTTGACGCCGACCCAGGCGCCGATGCTGCAGGGCGAGCGCGGTTATTCGCAAAAAGGCCCGCGTCCGGAACAGGCCAGCTATTACTACAGCGAGCCGCAATTGCGGGTGGCCGGTCAAGTCACGCGCGGCGGCAAGCCGGTGGCGGTCAGCGGCAGCGCCTGGCTCGACCATGAATGGTCGACCAGCGTCCTCGACCGCAACGCCAGCGGCTGGGACTGGGCCGGCATCAACCTGGCGGATGGCGGCGCCTTGATGGCATTCCAGATCCGCGGCCAGAACGGTGAGCGCTTATGGGCACATGCCGCGCTGCGCGACGCCGCAGGGCATACTACGGCCTTTGGTCCGCACGAGGTCGAATTCGTGCCGCAGCGGCGCTGGCGTTCGCCGCACACCGGCGCCACTTACCCGGTGGCGACCACGATCCGTACCGGTTCCACGGCGTGGCAATTGCAGCCTTTGCAGGACGATCAGGAACTCGATTCGCGGCAATCGACCGGCGCGGTCTACTGGGAAGGCGCGGTCCAGGTGGAGCGCGACGGCCAACCGGCCGGCCGTGGCTACCTGGAACTGACCGGCTACCTGCAGGCCCTTAAATTGTAAGTTGGCCATGAATTCACGATGAGAACACAATGAGCGATAGCACCCCACGCGAATTACCAAAAGGCAGCCTGGCGATGCTGGCCGGCCTGCTGCGCTTTCTGCAGCCATATCGGCGCCAATTCCTGCTGGCGGGACTGGCGCTGATCGTGGCCGCCGGCGCGACGCTGGCCATTCCGTACGCCTTCCGGCAAATGATCGATCTCGGTTTCGGCCACGGCGGCGTAGCCGACAGCGGCCATATCGACCTGTATTTCCTCGCGCTGTTCGCGGTCGCCTGCGTACTCGGGGTCGCCACCGCTGCGCGTTTCTACATGGTGTCGTGGCTCGGCGAGCGGGTGACTGCCGATATTCGCAGCGCGGTGTACGCGCATGTGGTCACGCAAAGCCCGCAGTTCTACGAAACCACCCAGACCGGCGAAGTGCTGTCGCGCCTGACCACCGATACCACGCTGATCCAGGCGCTGGTCGGCACCAGCATTTCGATGGCCTTGCGCAATGCGCTGTTGTTCATCGGCGGCATGACGATGCTGTTCGTCACCAGCGTCAAGCTGTCGTCGATCATCCTGGTGATGCTGGCCTTGGTGGTGTTGCCGATCGTCTGGTTCGGCCGCCGTGTGCGCCGCCTGTCGCGCGACTCGCAAGACCGGGTGGCCGACGCTTCGGCGCTGGCCGGTGAAATCCTGAACGCGATTCCAACCGTGCAGGCCTTTACCCATGAGCTGCTGGAAGCGCAGCGCTTCGGCTCCAGCGTCGAGCGTGCCTTCGCTTCGGCCACCGAACGCAACCGTGCCCGCGCCTTTTTGACTGCGATCGCGATTTTGCTGGTATTCGGCGCCATCGTCTTTGTGCTGTGGCTGGGCGCGCATGCGGTGATCCGCGGCGACATGAGCGGCGGCGAACTGGGCCAGTTCATCCTGTACGCGGCGATCGTCGCCGGCTCGATCGGCGCACTGTCGGAAGTGCTGGGCGATGCGCAGCGCGCCGCCGGTGCCACCGAGCGGCTGCTGGAAATGCTGGCAGTGCGTTCGCCGATCGCCTCGCCGCCCGCACCGCAAGCCTTGCCGGCGAGGGACGAGCCGGGCGCCGCCCTGAGCCTGCAGCACATTCGCTTTCATTACCCGTCGCGCCCGGATGCGGCGGCCTTGATCGATCTCTCGCTGGAGATCGCACCGGGCCAGACGGTGGCCGTGGTCGGCCCCTCCGGCGCCGGCAAGACCACGCTGTTCCAGCTGCTGCTGCGCTTTTACGATCCACAGCAAGGCACGATCCGGCTCAACGGCGTCGATATCCGCCGGCTCGACCTGCACACGCTGCGCGGCGCGATCGGCATCGTGCCGCAGGACACCGTGATCTTTTCCGCCAACGCGATGGAAAACATCCGCTATGGCCGGGTCGGCGCGTCCGATGCCGAAGTGATCGCTGCGGCCAAAATGGCAGCCGCGCACGAATTCATCGAACGGCTGCCGGATGGCTATCAATCGTTTCTCGGCGAACGCGGCGTGCGGCTGTCGGGCGGCCAGCGCCAGCGCATCGCGATCGCCCGTGCCTTGCTGAAAAACCCGCCGCTGCTATTGCTGGACGAAGCCACCAGCGCGCTCGACGCCGAATCGGAACGGCTGGTGCAAGGCGCGCTGGAAGCAGCGATGGTCGGCCGCACCACGCTGGTGATCGCGCACCGGCTGGCCACGGTGCAGCGCGCCGATCGCATCCTCGTTCTGGAACACGGGCGGCTGGTAGAGTCCGGCACGCACGCCTCGCTGGTGGCGCAAGGTGGGCTGTATGCGAGCCTGGCCGCATTACAATTCAACCTCGGCGCAGATTGATGCGCGGGATCAGGGCTGTTCATTGTTTCAGCCGCGCTATTCCCTGCCGTTGCTTTTGAATTTGCCGTTGCTTTTGATGTGAACCCGCTTGGACGCTGCCGCTGATGTGGCGCCGAAATCGGATCAGAAACGAAACATGTCTGAGCGCAGCGAGTTGGTTTCGTTTCCCGATTTTGGCGCCGCAGCGGCGGGAAGCCGCAGGCCAGCGTCTTGCGGTCGTCTTTCTTTGCTTACTTTCTTTGACGAAGCAAAGAAAGTAAGTGGCCGCCGGGCCACCCCCGGCTTGTCACCACAAAGTAGCAGCCGTTTTCAGTAAGGGGCAAACGCCACTGGGGGGAATGCATGCGTTCCCGCCTAAACCCGCGGGAACGACAGGCTAGAAAGGAAAGCGCCGCCATCGCCATAGCGAACCAAAACGGGTTCCCGCTTACGCGAGGATGACAGCAATTTCTACCAGTATTTTATAAATATATCGCAAACAAGGCAGGAATCTCCCTATTTTTAGCCATACTCCCACTCAACGGAGAAATGAATGAAGCAATACCTCGACCTGGTGCGCACCATCCTCGATAGCGGCAGCTGGCAGGAAAACCGTACCGGCATCCGCACCATCAGCATCCCGGGCGCGATGCTGCGCTTCGATCTGCAAAAGGACGGCTTCCCGGCCGTCACCACCAAAAAGCTGGCCTTCAAGTCGGTAGTCGGCGAACTGTGCGGCTTCCTGCGTGCCTCGCGCAGCGCCGCCGACTTCCGCGCGCTCGGCTGCAAGGTGTGGGTCCAGAACGCCAATGAAAACGCCGAGTGGCTGGCCAACCCGTACCGCCTCGGCACTGACGACCTCGGCCCGGTGTACGGCGTGTAATGGCGCGCCTGGCCGGCCTACAAGCTGCTTGACGCCGACCAGACCGCACAGATCGAGGACGCGCAAGGGCGCGGTTTCCAGCTGGTGTCGGCGCTGCAGGATGAGGGCAAGGACAAGGTTTTGCTGTACAAGGCCATCGACCAGCTGCGCGACTGCCTCGACACCATCATCAAGAATCCCGGCAGCCGCCGCATCCTGTTTCATGGATGGAACTGCGCGGAACTGGACGCGATTGCGCTGCCGGCCTGCCATCTGCTGTACCAGTTCCTGCCGAATGCGGCGACCCGGGAAATTTCGCTGTGCCTGTACATCCGCAGCAATGACATCGGCCTGGGCACACCATTCAACCTGGCCGAAGGAGCCGCCTTGTTGCACCTGGTCGGCCGCCTGACCGGCTATACGCCGCGCTGGTTCACTTATTTCATTGGCGACGCCCACATTTACGAAAACCACCTGCCCATGCTGGAGGAGCAATTGCAGCGCGCGCCTTATCCGGCTCCCAGACTGGTGCTGTCAGAGCGCATTCCGGACTATGCGAAAACCGGCCTGTACCAGCCCGAGTGGCTTGACAAGGTCGAGCCGGACGACTTTTCGCTCGACGGTTATCAACATCATGCGCCGCTGACCGCCCCGATGGCTGTTTGATCCGACTGGCGCGAGTTTTTCCGCGCCTCATGATCTCTTCAGGAATGGCGCATTGTCACTTTTTCAGAAATAACAAGGAGTATGTCGTAAAAATTATTGTTTTATGCGTGACATACAAGCTTAACATAAGGAGTATATGACCAGGCAGTGGCTGTGATTATTTCAGCAGGATTCAAACATCAATCCCAGCACGGTCCAATTTCTATCCTGCGCGGTGGGCATGCGGATGATGTTCGGACAAGG
>DATJCV010000465.1:0-3512 GCA_035497775.1 Burkholderiaceae bacterium
GATGAATTCGATCGGATTGGCGCCCAGCCGGTCGTTAAACGCGAACAGTACCAGCCGCGCGAACGGCAGCAGCGCCAGCAAAAACAGTACCGTTTTGATCCAGGTGAGTTGGCGCGGCGTCGGATAAAACGCCGGCAGCGCGTCGCGCGCGGCAAGTTCGGGGGATTTCAAAAAAACCTCTTCAAGTCCATGCCGCCATAGAGCGAGGCGACTTCGCTGTAGCCGTTGAACATCAGCGTCTTGCGTTTCTTGGTAAAAAAGCTGTCTTCACCGATGCGGCGCTCGCTGGCCTGCGACCAGCGCGGGTGATCCACATCCGGATTGACGTTGGAATAGAAGCCGTATTCCTGCGGCGCGGCGATGTTCCAGGCGGTGCGCGGCTGGTGTTCGACAAAGCGGATCTTGACGATCGACTTGGCCGACTTGAAGCCGTATTTCCACGGCACCACGATGCGCACCGGCGCGCCGTTCTGGTTCGGCAGCACTTCGCCATACATGCCGAAGGTCAGCAGGGTCAGCGGGTGGTTGGCCTCGTCCAGCCGCAAGCCTTCGACGTACGGCCATTCCAGGATCGGGCTGCGCAGGCCGGGCATCTGCCTCTTGTCGGCCAGCGTGATGAATTCGACGTACTTGGCGTTGCCGGTCGGTTCGACCTTCCTGATCAGCTGCGCCAGCGAATAGCCGATCCACGGGATCACCATCGACCAGCCCTCGACGCAACGCAGGCGGTAGATGCGCTCTTCCAGCGGTGCCAGCTTTTGCAGGCTGTCGATGTCGAGCGTCTGCGGTTTCTTCACTTCGCCTTCGATGGCAACCGTCCACGGCCGCGTCTTCAAGCTGCCGGCATATTGTGCCGGATCGGATTTGTCGCTGCCGAATTCATAGAAATTGTTGTAGGTGGTGGCGTCCTTGTAGGCGGTCGGCTTGTCCATCACCACATAGGCGGGATTGGCGGCGGCCGCCAGCTTCGGCGCGCCGGGGGCCTGCGCCCAGGCTTGGCGCATGGCCATGTCCAGCAGCGCGCCGCCGGCGATCGAGCCGAGCGCAATCTGTTTGATGAACGTGCGACGCGACTCGAATACCGCGCGCGGCGTGATTTCCGAGGAAAACGGCAGGTCGATGCCGTTGGGATTGCGTTTGATCAGCATGGTTGCTCCATATCGTAATGCGGGGCGCGGCCGCCGGTTTGCCGGCGTGCGCTCACGGCGTCAACTGGCGTTCCACTGCATTGGCGATCTGCAGCAGGCGCGCCTTGTCGATGCTGCCCGACAAGGCATAGCCGTAGTCGCGATCGATCCAGTAGAACGCGCTATTGCCATTTTGCTCCATGATGTTGAAGCCGGTATTTTTCGCTTCGGGCCCGGCGTTGCGGATGGTCAAGGTCAAGCGCTGGCCATCGGCCGCCTGGTACATCAGCTGCGCCAGCGGCATGCCGTCGGCCGGCAGCAGGCGGCCGCCCAATAGCGCAAAACCCTGCGCATTCAAGTCCGGCGCCCGGATCGGCATGCGCAGCCGCTTCGACAGCCAAGCCACCAGGTGCGCTTCCTGCTGCGCCGGCACTTCGACCGGATGGCCTTGCTCGACGGCATACGTGACATGCGCCAGCAGGGCTTCATGCGCGAAACGGGTCGATACGCTGGCAGTGGTCTCGCTCGCCGGTACCGGCAGCATGCCGTGCGCAAACCAGCCGGCGGTCAGGCCGCATGCCAGCCAGGCCAAGGCCGCCGCCAGCTGCTGTGGCCGCGAGCGTGCATGCAAGGCCTGCACCAGGCGCTGCGGAATCGGTTCGTTCAGCACGCCGTCGAACTCCCGGTGCAGCGCCTGGCTTTGCGCGCGCCACTGCCGCACTTGGGCGGCGGCGGCCGGATGCGCGGCCAGATAAGCTTCGACCGCCGCGCGCCGCGCTGGCGGCAGCTGGCCATCGGCGTAGGCATGCAATTCCATTTCACTCACGGCATCGGTACTCATCTCATTTGACCCGGGTCAGGGACGCGCCGCTGGCCGGTGCTGCCGGCGTAGTAGCGTCGTCGTCAAAGCGCCGGCGCAATTGTTCACGGGCGCGCGCCAGGCGCGACATCACGGTGCCGAGCGGAATCCCGAGTACGGCAGCGGTCTCCTGGTAGCTCAATTCTTCCAGCGCCACCAGGATCAGCACGGCCCGATGTTCGGCGCTCAGCCGCTCCAGCGCGCGCCGCAGATCCAGCCGCAGCGCCATGTCACCGGATGCCGCCGGCTCGGGAGCCTGCTCTTCCGGCACGGCCATGCGCCGCTGCGCCCGGGCGGCGTCGTTCAGATACAGCCGATACAGCATCGTATACAGCCAGGCCGTCAGATTGCTGTTCAGGCGAAACAGCCAGCGCCGGCCGAGCGCGCGTTCCAGCGTGTCCTGCACCAGATCGTCGGCCCAGGCGGCGTTGCGCGTCAGCGCCCGCGCATAGCGGCGCAGGCGCGGAATTTGCTGAGCCAGGTCCTGGGCGAAATCGGACATTGCCGGAGCCGCAACGGCGGCAGCTTACGGCTGGGCGACGTGCCAGACGTTGTTGACGCCATCGCCGCTGCGCTCGCCCGGCTTCTGGTCCTTGACCCAGCGGTACAGCGGCTTGCCCTTGAAAGCCCACTGGCGGGCGCCGTCGGCCCGCGTGATGATGCTGTAGTCGCCGCGCGGCTGGTCGCCGGCCTGGGCGCGCAGCGCTGGCCAATTGGCAGCGCATTTGTCGACGCAGGCGCTGACGCCGCTACCGGCGACATCGCGGTCGAACGTATACAGCGTCATGCCGCCGGCGTCGGTCAGCACGCCGTTGGACGCCATGGCCGGCATCGGCGCCGCCGTCATCGAGGCGCAGCCGGACAGCGCCGCCGCCATCAGGAAGGGTAAAACCGTTAGATGTTTTTTCATGGAATCCTCGCCAGTCAGGTTAATCGGTTGTGCTGCAGGGGCAACACACCTGGTTAAACAGCCTGCAAGCGAGGTTTATTCCATGCCGGGAAAAATAATCCTAGAGCTCGCCGTAGGAATGCAGCCCGGACAGGAACATGTTGACACCGAGGAAGGCGAAGGTCGTGATCAGCAAGCCGATCAGCGCCCACCACGCCGCCACCTGGCCGCGCAAGCCATTCATCAGCCGCATGTGCAGCCAGGCGGCGTAGTTCAGCCAGACGATCAGGGCCCAGGTTTCCTTCGGGTCCCAGGACCAGTAGCCGCCCCAGGCTTCGGCCGCCCACAGACCGCCCAGAATGGTGGCGATGGTGAAGAAGGTAAAGCCGACCGTGATCGACTTGTACATGACGTCGTCCAGCACTTGCAGCGACGGCAGCCGATCCACCATGTAGCCGTGCGACTTCGCCAGGTAGGCCACCGCCACCATTGCCGACAGCGCGAAGGTGCCATAGCCGATGAAATTGGCTGGCACGTGGATCTTCATCCACCAGCTTTGCAGTGCCGGGATCAGCGGCTGGATCTGCGCGGCGTCGCGCGACACCATGTACCACAGCAGGAAGCCGACCGCGGCCGA
>DATJCV010000466.1:0-2430 GCA_035497775.1 Burkholderiaceae bacterium
CGGATTTCATCAACAAATCGACCGAAACGCGCCTGGAATTGACCCATCTGCCTCTGCATGGCTGGCTCGGAACTTTCGGCCTGCAGGCCGAGGACAGCAAATTCTCGGCGCTCTCGGCCGAAACCGGCCTGCCGGATACGGTACCGACTACCAAGTCGTCGATGCTGGCCGGATTCCTGGTGGAAGAGCGCGACTTCGGCCCGCTGCGTACTTCTGCCGGTATGCGTGTCGAGTCGGTCAAGCGCCGGCCGGAAGCCGGCGCCATCCTGCCGGATCGCAGCTTCAGCCTCGGTTCGTACTCGCTCGGCGGTCTGTGGACCTTCACGCCCGGCTATGCTTTCGGCACCACGCTCTCGATCGCGCAACGCGCGCCGGCGGTCGAAGAGTTGTACGCGCGCGGCCCGCACGAATCGACCGCCACCTTCGACATCGGCGATCCCACGCTGCAAAAGGAGACGTCCCGCAACATCGAAATCAGCCTGCAGAAAACGACTGGCCTGGTGCGCTGGAAGGCCAATTTGTTCCAGAACCAAGTCCGAAATTTTGTCTTCGGCCGCATCGATGGCACCCGGGTGGACAGCAGCGGCGCGATCGAGGCGGACGGCGAATTCATGCAGCGTTTCTGGTCGCAGGCGAACGCCACGATCCGCGGCGCCGAGGCCGAAATCAGCTATAACCTGCGCGGCCCAGGCCTGTCACTGCGCGGCTTTGCCGATACCTCGCGCGGCACCCTGGACGACGCCGGCAACCTGCCGTTGCAGCCGGCCACCCGTTTCGGGGTGGACGTCGGCTACCGGCATGGCGCATGGCGCAGCGGATTGACCGTGTTGCGCGCGCAGACCCAGGATCGCCTGGCCACGTTCGAGACTAGCGCGACACCGGGCTATACCCAGATCGATGCCAATCTGTCGTACATCCAGCGCTATCGGGCCAACGACGTGACCTGGTTCCTGATCGCCAAGAACCTCTTGAATCAGGATATCCGCATGGCGACATCGATCCTGAAAAATGTCGCACCGCAGCCGGGACGTAACCTGATTGTGGGAATGCGCACCAGTTTCTGACCATCTTCGAAAATATGGCGCGAGGTGCCGGCGCCGCCGGAAGAATGCATCCGGCGGTGCGAGCAAGGCCGGTTTGCCAAAGCCGCTACTTGATCAAGCGCAGGACTTCTCGAAAATCGGGGTGGTCACTGTCTCGCAACCACTCGAAAGCAATCATTTCCGTCGTTACCAGCCGCGCACCGTGCTGGCGCAGACGCTCCAGCGCCGCGTCGCGATTCGCCGGCCGGCGCGATCCCACCGCATCGCTCGCGATCCAGACCTGGTATCCATGGTCTATCAATCCCAGTGCGGTCTGCAGCATGCAGACGTGCGCTTCACAGCCGGCCACCACGATGCTGTTGCGTTCCGCTGGCAACACCTCCAGCAACCCGTTGGCACAAGCATCGAAATGTGTCTTGATGACGGTTTTTTCGCACAGCCGCCGGATCTCGTCAGCATTCGTTCCCAGCTTGGCCGGCGTCTGTTCGGTGCCGAATACCGGTACCTCCAGCAGCCTTGCGATCTTCGCCAGGCGCGCACATTCAGCGACCACCGCATCCGCGCCAGCAATCGCGGGCAGCAATTTTTGCTGTAAATCGACCAGAACGAGGACCGATTTATTTGCCGTGATCAGCATTATTTACCTCCAAGTCGATGATCTGGCCTGAGTTTACCTTGGCCCACCCAAACGTAGAAGCAAATGGCTCCAGCGCCGGCATTGCAATCTAGCCGAACAGATGCCGCTTGGCGATGAATTGCAAATCAAAACCAAGCACCCATGGCGACAGGGCGCTCATACGCGGGAAGCGGCTTGGGCACCAAGTATTCCCATCATCGTGCTGGCGTTGCGCTGTCCCTGGTCTTCGAAGTTATTGTTAAAGACGACATGGATTTGTTCAACCTGTTCGGCCAGTGCCTGGATATCTTGCGCCAGCGCGGTCAGTTCCTGTTCGGAATAATCGTAATTAAAGCGCTGCGCCGACGACACGGCTCCTTTGATGTTCCAAGTTGCGGCATTGCGGCCATGCAACCGCACGATAGCCAATGCCGGATTGGTCACCTGCCAGACCGTGTGAGCCCGGTTGGAAACGTCGAGCGGCGCATCCACGACCACATGCACTATCGAATTTTCCCGTTCAAACTCGAGCGTGGCATCACGATGCCGCTCATCCAGCCATGACTTGTTGCGGAACTCGGCCGCCATCGAATAACCCTCCATGTGAGCCAGGCACTCCTCGACCTGAAACCAGCCCTCGGCAGCACTAGTCAGCCACGGCGCAAATTGAAACAGCACCGCGCCCAATTTTCCGGCCCGGCGTAACGGCTCCAGGGCTTCCCGGTAGCGACGCCAGAGTTCTTCCCGCAAATCGACCGGCACCTTCCGATA
>DATJCV010000467.1:0-3333 GCA_035497775.1 Burkholderiaceae bacterium
CGCGCCAGGATGCGTGCCGGGGCGCCGTCGCCGCCGGCGATGTTGAGGGCGTTGCACAGCACTTCGACGCGCCGTCCCGAAAGGGTATCGAGGTTGGTCAGGTGTTCGGCGATCAAAACGCCGTGCGCCAGCAGCAGCCGATGCACCGGGAAATCGAAGCCCGGAGCGCGCCGATGGTGGGCGGCGTCCGGCGTCGGGGTGTCGACCGCCAGCAGCTTGACGCCGTGGTCGATGACCCATTGCGCGCCTTCCAGGCTAAGCGCCGGATGATCCTGGTATCGCTCGCTGTGGGCGAAGTGATGCATGCCGGTATTCAGAATCAGGATGTCGCCGCGCCGCAGCAGCGCGGCGGCGGGTTCCAGTTGCGCCGGGCCGATCTCATGGCCAGGCCCGGGCTCGACGCGCCACACCAGGCCGGCGCCCGCCAGCCGCTCCAGCGGCACGTCCTCGAACGCCGGGCCGTCGTTGAAGCTATGGCGCGGCGAATCGACGTGCGTGCCGAGGTGGGCGATCATGTCGATCCGGGTGATGTTCAGCGGGAAGTCCGGCAGCGAACGGAAGCGCTCGAACGACGGCGCCGGAAAGAACGGCTGGCGCGGCATGTCGGCGCCGAGCCGGTGCGACAGGTCGATCCACGGGCCGGCAGCGCGCAGGGCGGCCGGCGGCGGCAATTCCGGCCAGCCTTGCCAGCCGCTTCCCGGCTCGGCGTTGCAATCGCACATGGATTTACTCCTTCGCGCCCAGGCAATCGGTCAACTGCCGGACCTCGATGTGTTCCAGGTCGGCGATCAGCGCGACGATGCGCTCGGCATTGGCGTCGCTGAAGACGCCCTGCAGGTTGTCGCGGAATTTGCGCTCCAGCTCCTCCGGCGTCAGCGGATTGCCGGGATCGCCCTTCGGGTAGAAGAAAGTCGCTTCGTGGCGTTCGCCATCCTCCATGCCGATCACCACGCGCGCCGGGAATTTCTCCGGATACAGCTTGGTCAGCTCCGGGTCGACGATGATTTCCACCTTCGCCAGCAGGGCGCGAATCAGCGGATCGTTGAAGCGCTCCGGCGCGAACTGTTTCTGCGTGATTTCGCGATCGACCAGCGCGGCGGCCACGCAATACGGCACCGAAAGCCGCGCCGCCATGCTCTTTTGCACATCCTTGCTGGAGAAGTGCGATTTCACCGTGGCATAGGTATGCACCTCGATCGAGCGGATGCGTTCGGCCGCCAGCGGCTGGCGCGCGACGATTTCGAGCGTGGCGCCGATCGGCGAGTGACTGGCCAGGATCGACGGATAGAACTTGAAGCCGTTCTGCAGGATTTCCCAGCGCTCGCCCAGGCCCGAGCTCAGCGCTTCCGGTTCCGGCTCCAGGCTGTAGGCGGCCAGGTAGCCTTTCGGGTGGCCGAGGATGTCGGGCGGGCTGGTGGCACCGAGTTCGGTCAGGATCGCCGCCAGCATGCCGTTCATCGCGGCCTTGCCGGGGTGCAGGCTTTTCGAGTCGTCGCCCGATTCGAAAAAGGTGTTCAGACCGGCCGCCTGGGTGCCGGCAAAACCCAGGGCGGTGCATACGCCGCCGGCGTCCAGCGCCCAGGCTTTGGCGGCGGCGGCGGCGCTGCCGAAGGTGCCGTTGGTCGCGGTCGAGTGCCAGAAGCGATAGTGGCTCGGCATCACCGCCATGCCGACCCGCGCCGCCACCTCGTAGCCGGCCACCAGCGCGGTGATCAGGTCGCGGCCGTGCCCCGCGCGCGCTTCGGTCGCCGCCAGCGCGGGCGGCACCACCACCGAGCCGAGGTGCGCCAGCGCGCGCTTGTGGGTGTCGTCGTTGTCGGCGGCGTTGATCAGCATGCCGTTCGACAGCGCGGCCAGCGCCGCATGGGTTTTCGGGCCGCCGATCACGGTCGCCTCGGCCTTGGCGCCGAACTGGTCAGCCAGCTTGACGGCGATCTGCGCCTTCCGGGCGTCTTCCTTGTGGGCGGCGATGGCGCAGCCAAGAGCATCCAGCAGGAAGCGCTTGGCTTGCTGCACGACTTCGGGCGGCAGGTCATCGAACTGCAGCCGGGCGACAAAATCCGCCATCGAAGCGGTCAGGGAATTGGTCATGGTTCGTCTTTCTGTGGTGGCAAGCGCCAGGGGCGGTCCGCCACCGCCCGGCTTTTTCAATATACTCCCATGATATGGTGCTAATTTCCGCCATAAAATGGACATGTGCGACGCATACTCTATCTTTTAAACGGCGAGGATGGAGGCTCCTCGTCGGCGCCGTGCAAGCGCCGCCTGCATCGAAGTATCGCCACAAACAATTTGAATGCGAAGTGATTTTTCCCGAAAACAGGGTTCGCCGATGACGAACGCTGCGCCCCGGGATGCCGCTCGCATCACCCCGCTGAATACGCCGCGTCGGCGCTGTCGAAATCCTCGCGCCGGCACAGGATGGCGATCAGCTTTTCCAGGAAATCATTGGTCTCCTTTCGCTGACGCCGAACGCATACGCGCAGGTCGCGCCGCGCCCACGGCTCCAGCAGCTCGACGATGCTCAATTGATTGCGGTCGGCCGGCTCCAACGCCGAGCGCGGCACGATGCCGATGCCGGCGCCGGATGCGACCAGGCGCGCGATCGCGCGATAACCGGAAACCTGGACCCGGACGTCGAGCCGGCCGCCCAATGCCGCCGCGTGATTCACCAGGAAGGTATGCAGCGCGGCGCCGCGCTGCAGGCTGATGAACGGTTCGCCGATGCAGTCGGCGAAACCGGCCGCGCGGCGCTGCGCCAGCTTGTTGTCGATCGGAACCAGCAAGACCAGTTGGTCCTCGCGGTAGGGCAGGAATTCCAGATCGGGATGCTCCCGGCCGATCGCGACCACGCCGAGGTCGGCGCGCTCGGCTGCCACCGCGCTGACGATGTCGTGGCTCAGATGTTCTTCCAGCGTGATGCGTACGCTCGGGTAATGCATGAAGAAGCGCGCCAGGTCGTCCGGCAGGTAAGAACTGATGGCGTTGTTGTTGGCGAAGAAGGTGATGTGGCGCGTCAGTTTTTGCGCGAACGGCAGCAGGTCGGTATGCATCTGCTCGAGCTGGGCCACGCAGCGCCGCGCATGCTCGGCCAGGACGTAGCCGGCCGGCGTCAGGCTGACGCCGCGCGCCTGGCGCACCAGGAGCGGCGTGCCGACCGCATGCTCCAGCCCCTTGATGCGCAGGCTGACCGAGGACGGCGCCAGATGCGCGCGTTCGGCGCCGCGCGACAGGTTGCCTTCGTCGGCGACGGCCAGGAAGACCTTCAGATCGGTGATGTCGTAAGGCATGTGGATTCGCGTTGTTCGAACGAAACCCGATGTTACTGAAGAA
>DATJCV010000468.1:0-5409 GCA_035497775.1 Burkholderiaceae bacterium
CGGAAAACGGATTCACTGCCCGATGACGGTGACCAAGGAAATCGACAAGTCCTCGCCCAAGCTGTTCCAGGCGCTGACCTCCGGCGAGCAGATGAAAGACGTCACGCTCGAGTTCTACCGGATCTCGCCCAAGGGCACCGAAGAAAAATACTACACGGTGAAGCTGTCCAACGCGATCCTGACCAACATCCGGTCGTGGACGCCGAACTGCCTGGATCCGAACAACCGGCAGATGGGGCACATGGAAGACATCGCCTTCACCTACGAAAAAATTACCTGGACCTTCGATCCGGACGGCATCGAAGCCGAGGATTCCTGGCTCGCGCCGAAGTCGTGAGGGAACGCCGCCTGCTGGAGAGGATATCCCGCTGGGGGGAAGGTGAGGAACGCACCAACCATACCCAGGTGGATATTCTCATCCGCTCGGTGATGGACCATCTGCGCCGGCTGCTCAATACGCGCCAGGGCAGCGTGCCGCTGGATCCGCTGTTCGGCGTTCCGGATTTCACCAATATCGCTGGCGGCCTGGCGGCCGGCTCCCCGCGCGAAATCGAGGAAGAGATACGGCGCATGGTTCTCAAATACGAACCACGCCTCAAATCTCCCAAGGTGGCGTTGAACCGCGAATCCACCGATGTGCTGGCGATCCGCTTCGATCTGGGCGGCACGCTGGAAGTCGACAACCGCGACATACCGTTGCAGCTTTCCACCACGGTCGGAGCCAACGGCAAGGTACACGTGGCTTGAGCTCATTTTCATAATTTTTTCCCACACCATTTTCTCCAGCAAGCGACGCCACCACCATGTTCAATCGATACTACGAAGACGAATTGAACAAGCTCAAGAGCTTGGCGGTCGAATTCGCCCAGACCAACCCCGGGCTGGCACCGATGCTGTCCGGACCGTCGGCCGACCCCGACGTCGAACGGCTGCTGGAAGGCGTCGCCTTTCTGACCGGGCTGACGCGCCAGAAGCTCGATGACGAATTTCCGGAGTTCGTGCAGGAGCTGGCGAATCTGCTGTTTCCCCATTACCTGCGGCCGATTCCGGCCTCGACCCTGGTGGATTTCGCGCCCAAGGGCGCGCTGCCCGAGACCGTGCACGTCCCGGCCGGCACCGAGCTGGCATCGGTCCCGGTCGACGGCACCCGTTGCCGTTTCCGTACCTGCCATGATCTGGAAGTCCATCCGCTCACGATTACCGACGTCAACGTACTGAACCATGCCGGCACGGCGCCGATGCTGGTCATGGATTTCGAGTTGCAGGGGCTGGATCTGAGCCAGTGGCAGGCCGACAGCATCCGGCTGTTTCTCGGCAGCGGCTACCCGGAAGCGGCCAAGCTGCTGCTGCTGCTGGCCAATCACGTCACCGGCGTCCGCGTAGCCGGCGGCGGTGGCGACCGTTTCGAACTGGGCAGCAAGGGCTTGCGCCCCTCCGGTTTCGATGTCGAATTGCTGCCCTATCCCAGCCATGCGTTCCCCGGCTTTCGCTGCGTGCAGGAGTTTTTCGTGCAGCCCGAGAAGTTCCTGTTTATCGACATCGAAGGGTTCAAGCGCTGGACCACGCGCGGCTCCGGCAGCCATTTCATGGTCTTCATCTCGCTGGACCAGATTCCGGCCTGGATGCCGGAAATCCGCAGCGACAGCTTCATGCTGAACGTGGCGCCAGCAATCAACCTATTTCCCCACGCGGCCGACCCGATCACGCACGAGCACCGGGCCACCGAATACCGCGTCATGCCCGAAGGCCAGAATCGCCAGCATTTCCAGGTGTATTCGATCGACCAGGTGGTCGGCTACCAGCAAGGCATCGCCGAGCAGCGCTCCTACCTGCCGTTCGGCCTGTTCCGGCATGACGGCCGCGGCGCCAAGCTGAGCTATCGCAGCACGCTGCGGGCAGCCACCATCGGGCACGGCAGCGAGGTATTCTTGTCGGTAGCTTATCCACCGGGCGAGATTCCGCAAGCGGAAACGTTGTCGGTCAAGATCACCTGCACCAATCGCTTCCTGCCGGAGAGCCTGAAGCTGGGGGACCTGAACCAGCCGACCGCCAGCTCGCCGGACCGCATGACCTTCCGCAATATCCGCCCGATCACGCCGGCACTCAATCCACCGTCTGGCGAGACCCTGCTGTGGCGGCTGATCTCGCATGCATCGCTGAATTTTTTGTCGGTCGCCAACGCGGTCAACCTGCAGGCATTGCTCGGCCTCTACCTGTTTTCCGATCGTCAGGAGCACGGCCAGGAAGTCGCGAACCGGCGTCGCATCGAAGGCATCCAGGAGGTGAGTGCCACGCCCGAAACCCGGCTCGTGGGCCGCGGCAGCATCCTGCGCGGGCAACGGATTCATATCAAATGCAGACTCGATCACTTCGCCGGCGTGGGCGACATGTATCTGTTCGGCTGCGTCCTGAACCATTTCTTTGGCGACTACGCCAGCATCAATTCCTATACCCGCGTCGAGCTTGAAGACGTTTTTTCGGGAGCAGTCTTCAAATGGCCGCCAAGACTGGGACAACAGCCGCTGCTGTAAGGGAGCAACTACTCGCCAACGGCGAGAAGTTCTCCTATTTCCAGGCGATCCGCCTGCTGCGGCTGCTCGGCAAGAGCGGCGGCATGCCGCACGATGCCTTGCGCATCCGGCCCAAGCTCGGCCTCGGCTTTCCGGAAAACGATATCGACCGCATCGAGGCGCTGCCGCAGGGTGGCTACCGGATTACCGCGAATTTCTTCGGCTTGTATGGCGTGGCGTCGCCGCTGCCGGTGTATTACACCGAAGACCTGTTCGAGGAAGAACGCGAAGGCCGCCATGCCACACGCGATTTTCTCGACATCGTGCATCACGCGATGTACCCGCTGCTGTTCGATGCGTGGATCAAATACCGGCTACAGCAGCGCATTGTCGAAGCAGACGACGGCAACGTCCTCGATCACTTGTACGCGTTCGTCGGCCTCGGCAACCCGGACCTGCGCATCGACCTCCTGCCCGGCAGCGCCGAGCTGCTGCGCTATGCCGGCCTGCTCAACCAGCGCCCGCGTTCGGCGCTCGGTTTGCGCACCCTGTTGGCCGACGCCTTCAGCCCGGCCCGGGTCGAGATCAATTCCTGCGTGCCGCATTGGCTGCCGATTCCATCGGATCAGCGTCTCCGCCTCGGACGTCAGGCGCATTGCCTGGGCGAGGATACGCATCTGGGACAGCAGATCGACGATCACACGAACCAGATCCGGGTTCGCCTGCATGACGTGCCGGCCGATCTGTTCCATCAGTTGCTGCCGGGCGAAGCCGGACATGCGCGCCTGTGCTTCCTGACCCGCTACTACCTGCTCGATCCGCTCACCGTACGGGTGCAGATCAGCCTGCGCGACGGCGCCGCCAGCCCGGCGCGCCTCAACAGCCGCAACTGGTCGCGGCTGGGCCTGGATACCTGGCTCAACCCGGAAGCGGACGGGATGCGCACCCGCATGGCATTCAGTCTTTGAACATGGTGAAGTAGCACTGCAATCACGAGGAGAACAACGATGTTGCTGGTTGAACTGAAACCACTGGTGGGCCGCCTCAATTCCTATTCCAGGCAGGCGCTTGAAAACGGAGTCGGCTTGTGCGTCGGGCGCGGCCATTATGAAATCACCGTCGAGCATCTGCTGGTCAAGCTGCTCGACGATATCCAGTCCGATATACCGTTGCTGCTGCGCCAGCACGATATCGATGCTGCCCGCATCAAGCGCGGGATCGACCATGCCGTGGAGGAAATGCGCACAGGCAACGCCGGCAAGCCGGCGTTCTCGCCGCTGCTGCTGGAATTGCTGCAGGACGCCTGGCTGATCGCCTCGGTCAATCTGTTTGAGACCCGCATCCGCTCCGGCGCCATATTGCTGGCCTTCCTGGCACGCGCCACCTATTACGCCACTGGCGACTATGCCGAGCCGCTGCGGCGGCTCAACCGCGAAACGCTGCTGGCGACCTTTGGCCAGACTTGTGCCGGTTCGATCGAAGAATCGGCAGCTGGTAGCGAGACCGACGACCCGAATGCACCGGCGCCCGCCGCTGGCGCGGACGGCAGCGCGATTGCCCGCTTCTGCGAAAACTTCACCGAGAAGGCCCGTGCCGGCAAGATCGACCCAGTGTTCGGACGCGACAAGGAAATCCGCCAGATGGTGGATATCCTGGCGCGTCGCCGCAAGAATAATCCGATCTGCGTCGGCGACCCTGGCGTCGGCAAGACCGCGGTGGTCGAAGGCCTGGCGCTGCGCATCGTCGACGGCGATGTGCCGGATTCGCTGAAGGACGTGACGATCCTCGGACTCGACATGGGGCTGCTGCAAGCCGGCGCCAGCGTCAAGGGCGAATTCGAAAACCGCCTGAAAGGGGTGATCAACGAAATCAAATCGTCGGCCAAGCCGATCATCCTGTTCATCGACGAGGCGCACACGCTGATCGGCGCAGGCGGCCAGGCCGGCACCTCGGATGCCGCCAACCTGCTGAAACCGGCGCTGGCGCGCGGCGAGTTGCGTACGGTCGCCGCCACCACCTGGGCCGAATACAAGAAATATTTTGAGAAGGATCCGGCGCTGGCGCGCCGTTTCCAGCTGGTCAAGCTCGACGAGCCGGACCTGGCCACCGCGGTGCTGATCCTGCGCGGCTTGAAGGAACGCTACGAGGACGTGCATCAGGTCGTGATGCGCGACGACGCGATTGTCGCCGCCGCGGAATTGTCCAGCCGCTATATCACCGGCCGCCAGCTGCCGGACAAGGCGGTCGATCTGCTCGATACCGCTTGCGCCCGCGTCAAGGTGCTGCAAAGCGCGAAGCCGGACGTGCTGGAAGACAAGGAGCGGCAAATCCAGGCGCTGCAACGCGAAAAGCGCGGCCTCGAGCGCGACCGCGACAACAACCAGCCGGTCGACCATGAGCGGCTAGGCGACATCGACGAAGCGCTGGCCGCACTGGCTGCCGACGCCGATGTCCTGCGCGCCCAATGGCAAGCGCAAAAGGCGGCCGGCGACGCATTGCTGGCAGCACGCGCGGCGCGCCAGCAGGCGCGCACGGAAAACGCAGGGGCCGCCGAATTGGCGGCGCTGTCGCAGCAGATCGACGCCGCCGAGCAGGCATTCAAGCAGGCGCAAGGCGAGCTGCCACTGGTACGGATCGACGTCGATCCCGACGTGGTGGCAAAAGTGGTCTCCGACTGGACCGGAATTCCGGTCGGCAAGATGCTGCGCGATCAGGCCAAGACCGTGCTGGGCATGGCCGAGGTGCTGCGGGCACGGGTCCAGGGCCAGGACCATGCCATGCATCAGATCACCGAAATCCTGAAAACTGCGAAATCGGGTTTGCATGATCCGCAGCAGCCGATGGGCGTGTTCTTGCTGGCCGGCCCGTCCGGCGTGGGCAAGACCGAAACCGCGCTGGC